>CAMNMI010000006.1 GCA_946544555.1 uncultured Rickettsiales bacterium | reverse complement strand
TTTATACTGCAACTTTTTTTCAAAACCCGTGTTGCGCCGCCCGAGGCCACGCCCTCGCCGTTTGGCACCGCTACGCTCCCCCTCGCTGCGCTCGGCGGCCAAACGCGCTCCGCGCTGGCGCAATATTATTATTCATCCCTTGACAATAAAAATCCCCCACACACTGTCAAACATGGTTTCAGACAAAACAATCAACTCACAAAACAAGCAGCAAATCCTTGATGCCGTAATGAAGAAAATTGAAAAGCAGTTCGGTAAAGGTTCTATCATGAAAATGGGCGATCAGGCCGACATGAACGTGGAGAGCATCCCTACTGGTTGTTTGTCGCTGGATTTAGCTATTGGTATTGGTGGTTTGCCAAAGGGAAGGATAATTGAAATATACGGGCCAGAGAGTTCAGGTAAAACCACATTTGCATTGAGCTTTATTGCATCATGTCAGAAATTGGGCGGAACAGCAGCATTCATTGATGCAGAGCACGCGCTTGACCCTGTATATGCCAAAAACTTGGGTGTTGACGTTGAAAACCTGTTGATTTCCCAGCCAGATTACGGAGAGCAAGCATTTGAGATTGTGGACAACCTTGTGCAAAGTGGTGGAGTTGACATCATAGTTGTTGACAGTGTAGCTGCACTTATTCCACAAAGCGAACTTGACGGCGACATGGACCAGCAGGCAGTCGGCACACAAGCAAGGTTGATGAGTAAAGGTTTGAGAAAAATCACAGGAAATGTCTCCAAGACAGGATGCATCGTTGTGTTTATCAACCAAATTCGTATGAAAATTGGCGTGATGTTCGGCAATCCAGAAACCACAACAGGAGGAAATGCATTGAAGTTCTACTCATCAGTGAGAATGGAGGTTCGTAAAGGAAAAACAATATCTGTCAGCGAGAAGCCAGTTGGTGCAGAAACGAAGATTAAAATTGTCAAGAACAAGGTATCAGCGCCATTCCGCGAAGTCATGGTTGACTTGATGTATGGCAATGGAATTTCACATGAGAGCGAGCTTGTCAATCTCGGCGAAACCGCTGGAATATTGGAAAAGGCAGGAAGTTGGTATTCCTACAAGAGCGAGAGAATAGCACAGGGCAAGGAGAATTTGAAGACATATATCACGGAGCACCCAGCATTTGCAAAGGAGTTGGAAGATGCTATCCGCGCGAGCGCCACGAATGTCAACAATAAATTAGAAAGCGAACACAAAGTTGAGGACGCAGACGAAGAAGTCGCGCCAGAAGAGTAATTGTTGCAAATGAGTGGCATGGTGTATAACAATACAGCTGACTGCAATTTCTTATTCATAATTTCTGCGCCTTCTGGAACTGGCAAAACGACGCTGTGTAATTACCTATTGAAAAAGCACCCTGATGATTTGGCACTGTCTGTGTCTGCTACCACCAGAAAACCACGCAAAGGTGAAATTGACGGCAAATCATATTTCTTCATCACAAAAGATGAATATCTTGCAAGGGTAAATGTTGGCGGCTTTTTAGAACACGCACAGGTATTTGACAACTATTACGGCACACCACTGGACTTCGTGCATAACAAAATCTCCAATGGATTTAATATCATCTTTGACATTGATTGGCAAGGCATGCGGCAAATCAAGGCAGTAGAGAGATTTAATGTTGTGACTGTCTTCCTTGTTCCGCCATCATTGCAGGTTCTGCGGGAGCGTTTGCATCATCGCGGGGATAGTCCAGAACAGATTGAAAAGCGTGTCAATGGCTTCCAAAATGATGCAGAAAAGGCCAATGAATATGACTATGTGCTAATCAACGGCGACCTTCAAGCTGCATGTGATACGCTGGATGATATTTACAAGGCAGAATGTGCGCGCTTCCAACGAACAAAAAACCTGAATTTCATCGGACAAACCTTGGCGAATAAGAATTTGTATTTTAGTTAGATATGAGTAGGTTTAGTAGGTCATTTTTATTTGTTTCTTGTTGTTTGTGTTGGTCTTTGGTTGAAAATAGCGCGCTGGCAAAAACAAAATATAAGAATTTTGGTATCATTGTTTCTGGCCCAAGCGGAGTTGGCAAGACAACCTTGATTGAAAAGCTTGCACAAAAACATCCAGAGGAGATTGAGGTTTCGGTGTCTGCCACAACCCGACAGAGAAGGGGACAAGAACAGCACGGAGTTGACTATTTCTTCATGACAAAGGACAACTTCAAGCGTCTTGTGGAAAATGGTGAATTTATTGAATACGACCAATTTGCAGATAACTATTACGGCACACCAAAGAGGAATTACATTGAGGCAGTTGATTTAGGAAAAGATCCAATCTTTGCTTTGACGGTTGGTGGTAAGGAAAAAGCACTAAAAAACAACAAATTTGACTTTGTGACAGTGTTTATTGCCCCACCATCATTGGAGAATTTAGAGGCCAGATTGCGTAATCGTAAAACCGAGAGCGAAGAAAAAATCAAAAAGCGTCTTTCCGCAGCCAAGGCAGAAATAGACAAAGCCAAGACATATGACTATTTCATCTACAATGATGACATTGACAATGCCGTGAAGTTGCTGGAAGCTATCTATCTTGCAGAGCAGAGAAAGAGAGAGGTGGAGAAATAATTAAAAAAAGTGTTGCGCGCCCGAGGCCACGCCCTCGCGGTTTGGCTGCGCCTCGCTCTTACTGTCGGAGTTCCACTCCGACCCGCTCGGCGGCCAAACCCGCTCCGCCCGCGCAACATATCAGTTATTCTCCCTCCTCACAAACAATATCTTCTCACCATTGCTTGACAGAGTAATATGATCACCCTCTTTGATATTCTCGCGCAGAATGTGCTGTGCAATCGTATCTTCAACCTCCTTTTGGATAACCCGCTTCAATGGGCGCGCACCATAGGTTGGATCATATCCCTTATCCGACAAAAACTGTTTGGCCTTGTCATCAAGTGTAAGAGTAATATTACGCTCCTGCAATTTGCGATTTAGCCATGCCAGTTGTATGTCAATAATCTTGTCAATGTGTTCTTTCTTCAAGCGGTTGAAACAGATTATCTCATCAATACGATTTATAAACTCTGGGCGGAAAAAGCTGGTAATTTCATGCATAATATTCTCCTCCAAATCCTTCTGCTTGATGTCTGGCTTGTCATTTATAATCTGTGTCCCTAAGTTAGAAGTCATGATTATAATCGTATTAGTAAAGTTGATTGTCTTCCCATGGCTATCTGTCAGACGCCCATCGTCCAGCACCTGCAACAGCAGATTAAAGATGTCAGGATGTGCCTTTTCCACCTCATCCAGCAGAACAACCTGATATGGTCTTCTTCTGACTGCCTCGGTAAGTTTTCCACCTTCTTCGTATCCAACATATCCCGGAGGAGAACCAATCATCTTTGTGACATCATTTTTCTCCATGAATTCGGACATATCAAGACGTGTCATGGCTTTCTCATCATCAAACATGAAACGTGCCAATGCCTTTGCAAGCTCTGTTTTACCTACTCCTGTTGATCCAACAAACATGAACGAACCAATAGGTCTGTTATCACTTGATAAACCAATTCTTGACCTACGAATAGCATTTGCAATAGCACTTATTGCTTGGTCTTGTCCTACGACCTTCTTTGCCAACTCGGTCTCTATTGTCAACAGTTTTTGCTTCTCACTGGCCATCATTTTGTCTACTGGAATGCCAGTCATTTTTGATACGACATATGCCACATCATCACTGTGAACTGTCTCACGGATTAATGACAATCCGCTGTTTTTCATCTCTTCGGTGAGAGTTTCAAGTTCCTTCTTTGCATTCGGAATTGTCTCATAAGTCAACTGGCTGGCTGTTGCTAAATCTCCCTTTTGCTTTGCTTGTTCTGCCTGAAATTCATAATCTGCAATTTTCTCTTTGAGCTCCTTAACTTTGCCAACCTTCAATTTTTCGGCTTCCCATTTAGCATTAAGTTCGTGCAGTTGTTCACTCAAATCACGAAGTTCCTCTCTTGTCTTTTCCAGCTTTTTCTTACTTTCTTCATCCTCCTCACGTTTTAGTGCCTCTTCTGCAATTTTCAAATTCCATATTTTCCTCTCCAAGTCATCAATCTGCTCTGGCTTACTATTTATCTGCATTCTCACACGACTGGCTGTCTCATCCATCAGGTCAATGGCTTTGTCCGGCAAAAACCTGTCGTTGATGTATTTCTCTGACAAATGCACTGCTGCCAATATTGCCCCATCACTTATCTGCACACCATGATGTGTCTCATATTTTGAACGAATTCCACGCAGAATTGCAATGCTGTCTTCCTCGTTTGGTTCCTCAACCATCACAGGTTGAAAACGCCGTGCAAGTGCTGGATCTTTTTCAATGTATTTACGATATTCATCAACCGTAGTAGCACCAATGCAGTGGAGAAGTCCGCGCGACAATGCAGGTTTCAGCAAATTTGATGCGTCCATAGCCCCGCTTGTAGCTCCTGCCCCAACAAGAGTATGTATCTCATCAATAAACATGATTATTTCACCATCACTTTTTTCAACTTCGTTTAGGACAGCTTTTAACCTCTCCTCAAACTCACCGCGATACTTTGCCCCTGCAATCAGAGCCCCCATGTCAAGCTCCACAATTCGTTTGCCTTTGAGGTTTTCTGGCACATCATTCTTGAAAATACGCAATGCCAGTCCTTCCACGATTGCGGTCTTTCCAACCCCAGCATCACCGATAAGAACTGGGTTATTCTTTGACCTCCGCGACAAAATCTGTATTGCTCTTCTTATTTCCTCATCTCTACCGATTATTGGATCAATCTTGCCTTTGCTTGCCAAATCAGTCAAATCCCTACCATATTTCTTGCATGCATAGAACAAATCCTCGGCATTTGCACTATTTGCCTGACGTCCACCTCGCAGTTGAAGAATTGCTTGGTTCAGTGCTCGTGGGGTAAGTCCAGCCTCTGTCAACATCTTCGCAACCGCACTGTGCGACATCTGCAACATTGCCTCATAAATACACTCAATGGTGGTATATTCATCATTGTATTTCTTGGCATTTTGTTCGGCCTTGCCAAGCATCTCTGCAAAATCACGGGAGTAGTAAATCTGCCCTGCGCCACTGCCCTCAACAATTGGTTTCTTGCCGAGCTCCTCCGTCAACTTTGATCGCAACAGCATTTCATTGACTTTGCATATCTGGTTGATGTCGCGGACAATGCCTGCATCTTCACTGTCAAGCAGGACTTTCAGCAAGTGTTCCAAGCAAATCTGCTGGTGATGATATGACGCAGCCACTGTTTCTGCCTCACTTATCACTCCTCTTGCCTTTTCTGTAAATTTCTCCAAGTTCATATCAATCCTATAAACCCACTATTAGATATAGTTTTTTTGGTGGGTTTTCAAGATTATTTTACATTTCACGTTAATTGCGCGCAAGGAAATGACTGACTGTCAACTATTTGACATTTAAAAATTTCGTGGTTTTTGCACCGTGATGGACGACATAAGAAATCTTGCAGCCGCTGATGATGAGGTCTTGAATGCAACAATTCGTCCGCAAAGCTTGACTGATTTTGTCGGTCAAACAAAGTTGCTTGATAACTTAAAAATCTTCATTTCTGCAGCAAAAAAGCGCGGCTCACAAATGGATCATGTATTATTCTACGGCCCTCCTGGGCTTGGAAAAACAACGCTCGCAAACATCATCGCCAAAGAAATGGGTGTCAACATTCGCACAACTTCGGGGCCAATGCTAATGAAGCGTGGCGACCTTGCGGCCATTTTGACAAACTTACAAAAGGGCGATGTGCTTTTTATAGACGAAATCCACAGAATGCCTGTTGCGGTTGAAGAGGTGCTCTATTCCGCCATGGAAGACCAGCGGCTTGACGTAATTATCGGCACTGGGCCATCTGCCAAGACAATAAAAATAGAGCTAAACCCATTCACTCTTGTCGGCGCAACGACACGCTTGGGACTTATCTCCAATCCGCTAAAAGACAGGTTTGGCATCACAATGCAGTTGGAGTTTTACTCTCCACAAGAGCTTGCAAAAGTTGTCAATCGCTATGCGGAAATGAACGAAATGAAAATCACTGATGATGCCAAGTTGACAATCGGCGCACGCAGTCGCGGAACTCCGAGAATAGCCATTCGGCTCATCAAGCGCGTGATTGACATTGCAGTGTATCTTGAAAAATCAGAAATTGATGAGAAATTTGCCACGGATGCCCTAAACAAGCTTGGTGTTGACAGTTTGGGTCTGGACGGCATTGACAAGAAATATCTAACGTTTATTGACAAAAACTACAAAGGTGGGCCAGTCGGCATTGAGACAATTTCCGCCGGCTTATCAGAAGACAAAGGCACGCTTGAAGAGGTGGTTGAGCCGTTCCTTATCCAGTCAGGGCTACTTGAAAAGACACCTCGCGGGCGCACACTGACATTCAAATGCTTGCAACATTTGAGAAAAAAACAATCAAATTAGTTTTGAGAAAGAAATTACACATCGCAGGGCGAGTTTGTTGCGCTGGGCAGAGCTGGTTTGGTCGCCGAGGAACGAGGCATAGCCAAACCGCGAGGGCGTGGCACGGGCAGCGCAACATAAATTGATAGCGTATTTTAACAGAGGAAATTAGTTTGCTTTCACCAAAATTCTGCGCTTTCCTTGCACGTCTGGCGAGGACAAAATTCCCTCTTCCTCCATCTGTTCAATGAGGTTTGCAGCCTTGTTGTAGCCAATTCTCATTTTGCGCTGCAAGTAGCTAATTGATGTTTTTTTCTCCTCCAAGACAATCTTCACAGCTTTACGGTAAAGCCCCTCGTCATCACCATCGGAGCCACCAAAACTGCCAGCAAAGTCATCATCACTATCCTCATCCACAATAGAAATATATTCTGGCGCGCCGTTTTTCTTCAAGAATTTCACAACTTCCTCAACCTCGCTGTCCTCAATCATAGGGCCGTGCACGCGCGCTGTTTTAGTGCCTCCAATCATGAAAAGCATGTCTCCCTTGCCAAGAAGTTGCTCGGCGCCCTGCTCTCCCAAAATCGTTCGGCTGTCAATTTTTGATGTCACCTGATAGCTAATTCTTGTCGGAAAGTTTGCCTTGATAACACCAGTTATGACATCTACCGAAGGCCTCTGGGTGGCCATAATCAAGTGAATTCCAGCGGCACGCGCCATCTGTGACAACCGCTGCACAAGCACCTCAATCTCCTTGCCGGCCACAACCATCAAGTCAGCCATCTCGTCGATTATGACAACAATATAAGGCAGTTTGGCCTCTTTTTCAGAGCGATTTTCATTTTCAAGTTCAACCTTTTTGTTGTAGCCATTGATGTTTCTCACGCCCGCTTCCGACATCTTACGATAGCGATCTTCCATCTCCTTGACAACCCATTTCAGCGAGCTCACGGCGTCCTTTGGGTCGGTAATTACCGGCATCAGCAAGTGCGGAATGCCGTCATAGGCGGAGAACTCCAACATCTTTGGGTCAATCATGATGAACCTGCATTGCTCTGGTTTGAGCTTGAACAGCATTGACAAAATCATACCGTTGATACCGACAGATTTTCCGCTTCCAGTCGTTCCCGCGATAAGTAAATGCGGCATTGAAGTCAAGTCTGCCACCACTGGTTTGCCAAAAATATTGCATCCGAGCGTCATTGGGATGTATGCATCGGAATTCTTGTATTCATAGCTCTCCAACAGGTGTTTGAAACACACTATTGAGCGGCTCTGGTTTGGCACCTCAATACCGAGCGTATCCTTCCCAACCAGTGTGCTTATTCTGACAGATGACACTTTCATGGTGCGCGCAATGTCGTCACACAAACTTATCACACGCGATGACTTTACACCAGGCTGAATTTGGAACTCATAAAGCGTAACAATTGGTCCAGTTTGAAAGCTCACCATCTTGCCGCGAATACCGAAGTCGCCAAGTATTTTTTCAAGTTTTTGCATGTTCTCACGGCAAACAAGCGCTGTCTGACTTGCATTCGTATTTTTAATGTCCTTCAACAAGCTGACTGGCGGCAACACATAGCCCCTTCTGGCATCCTCTTCATAGTCAAAATATTTCTCAACCACACTCTCGCGAGACACCTTTTCTTCAATTTCCTTTTCCATGCCATTGCCTCCATTTTTCAAGCCAAATAACCCTCTCAACATCCCTGCGTTGTCAACTTTTCTTCGCTTGAATGAGAACAATTTTCTTAACAGCCTGAGTAGTGCGCCAAGAACAATATTTACGAATTTGAATAGTGATTTTATGAATAACTTAAAGAAAGATTTACCACTTTTTTCATGATATCTCGGTGTCCTTCTACCAAACAAAAACACGCTGTAAGGATATGCCACGAGCAATAAAATTGAGAATAACGCAACCACAACCTTGATGACTGCATTTGAAATATGTATATTAACAAAATAACCGAACGCCCCCCCAAGCAAAAATGGATATTTGAAGTTGAAGCGCGAGAAACTTCCAAGCACAGTCGCGAGTGCAAGAACTGCAATCAAGGTGCAAAAAAACTTAAACCCAATGAACTTTGGCGGAGTTTTTCTCAACATCCTGTATGATATGAAAAATCCAAATGGCAAGGCCAAACAAGCTGCCGCACCGAAATACTGTAATAAAATGTCAGCCAATACTGCACCTAATCTACCACAAACATTTTTGACAGGATCATTACTAACAACATTCAAGCACGCATCAGATGAATGATATGAAATTAGTGATATTGTCGTGAACAGCGAAGCAAGTAAAAGAAAACTACCTTTCATGCGGGTATTCTTGTCCAACTTGTCTATCAATTTATCTAACTTTGTCATAAAACAACTAAAATCATAAACATCATGGTGTTATGCTAACAGTAGTAGGAGTTGTAGCCGTAGCAGGAGTAACCGTGACGGTGCCCGTTGGAACACTCGTCATTATATCTTGTGGCAATGAACTATCACGACACTTTTCATCAAGACCAGTTGGAAATGACTTAATTATACCATCCGTGTCTCTCAAATATCTATATGTTGCGCACTTGCAACCAAATTCAAGCCCCATGTTTGGAATGAAAAATTCAAGTATTGTTCCGGCACCTTTAAAAGCTGCAATACCGACAAAAAAAGTTAGAAAGACAGTCCATTTTACCTGACCTTGGAATATCTGCAAACCGATAATACAAAACATAATTGCAAACAGCGGAATCATCAAAGTTATACCCATGTCAATTGCTTTGCAAATACTTGACGCAATAATATTGTTCTCGGCGTGAATGTAGACAGTATCATCAAAAGCAGCATATGCTTGCATTTGATAGCACAAAAAAAGCACCACACAAAGTGAACAAAATAGCAAAATTATTGAACTACTGCTAACCATTTTTGTGATTATTCCTTTCAACATCTTCCTTTAATTTATCAATATCGCTTTTTAACATTTTACATGCTTTTTGTAGACCATCAATCTTCGCAAAGATAATCCCTAATGTAAGTGCAAATAAAACAATTATCAATACAAAAATCATAGCCCAATCAAACAACTATTTTGCTGCTGTAGCAGGAACTGGCGTTGTCGCAGCGGTATCTGTTGGAGTTGTGTCTGTTGTTTCCGTATTGGCCGTTGCAGCAACTGCTTCTTTAATTACTCTCTTACCAGCAATACGCGCTAAAATTACGTTTTTGATTATACTACATCCTTCTGGAATTGTGACATCTTTTAAGAAGAACTTATCTCCCATATTGCTTGTTTTGACATCAACCTCAATAGCATATGGAATACATTCAACCTTGCATTTCAGTTTTACATTGTAAGACAAGACATAGACATCGCCGCCGTTTTTCACACCAGGGCAAACATCTTTGTTCATTATGCGCACTGGTATATCAACTTTAACAACATCGCCATCCTTTACCTCCATCAAATCAAAGTGTCGTGGGCTGTCAAATACTGGATTAAACTGAACTTCTTTCAACATACATGCCATGTTTTTTTCACCGACTTTAACCTCATAAATTCGCGTCAAACCAGATGGATCGCTAATGATTGAATTAATTTGCTTAAAATCAATGGAAACGTTCAAATTTTTACCATCTTTCAAATAAATAACGCCAGGAATTACATTGTTTTTTAACAACTTTTTTGTCATGCTTTTCTTGCCTATCTCGCGTTCATTAAGTATCAATGTTGAGTAAGTTTTCATCTTCAAACCAGTTCACAATTTTAAACAAAAAATAATTGTCAAGAATAAAAAGTAGCAAACCTTTATCAATGGAATTGTTTATAGTCCAATATTCAGACACATGTAAAGAAGTGATTTAAAACAAATCAACACTATTGACTTTTACAAAAATTATATTAATAGAAGATGTTTTTTAATTTTCGTGCCGATGCCTAATAATTTTAAAGCGATTAGTTTAAAAAAAAGTAAATCTTCTGAGATTACTAAAAGTGGTCATGAAAATAAGTCAAAGAGCGAGGAAGTTTCGGAGATTAGAAATATGAGAGAAGTTCCTAAAAAAGAACGTGTTGAAGAAAATACGCCTCGTCAGCCATCTCAAGCTTCAATGACTATTTTACCAAGTAAAGATTTTGATGAATACTCGTTTGCTCTCGGCAAAAAGATGAAAGAAATGGCTGATAACAGCAGACAGAAGTTTTCAAATATCAAAAGACAAGAGGAAGAAAGCAGAATTAGTCGCGAGGATTATATTAACAAAAAAATTGAAGCCCTCAGGCAGAAGATGGAAAACAAAATGAAGCTTGAAGAGGAGAGAAAGAAAGCTAAATTGGAGCACATGCAGAAGGCCGCAGAGCAAAGATTGCGCGAGATTGCAATGCGCGAACTTGCTGAACGTGAGGCCATTTGTAAGAAAGAAGTTTTGGCGGCAATAGAAAAAACAGCAATAAGTAAAGGTAGCTGGTTTGAGGTAGCTAAAATACTCCACAAAGCAGGCGTTCTTCAATAAACGATTTCAGCAAATTTTAATTTAAATTTAAAAATTCTACATATTTTTTGAAGCTTTTGTTTTTGGTATTTGTCAAGCTCATGGAAGATAGCAACTACGCCGTTGTTTGCGAATTTCTCCCGTTCGCCAATTGTTCCTGCACCACAAACTTTGGCATGCATACCATATTTTTTTAGTATCTTTATAAATGCTGCTGTTTTTTTTGAAACAATACCAATATATTCAAGCAAGCACTCATTGCTATCAATGAAACAATTTACCTCACGTGTTTTTGTAAAAAGATTATCTTCAATTCCATTTGTTATTCCACAAAAATTGTCCCACAATCTGCTGTCTTTTCTATTGGTTTTTGATACAAATCCAACTACCTCTCTTGTTGAAAACTGTGGCTTGCCAGTGTCAATCACACAAATTTGGTTGAACTTTTGTCTATAATTTCTGACATTGCTATTGTCAAAACTTACAATGCCTTTCCTCAAAATCGTTTGCACATCTATGCCACTACTCTTGCCATGAAAAATGTCCTCACAGTTTTTTGCTAACAATATCATTTTATACTGCGACAAATGAGTTTGGAACAAATTATCCAGTGCTTTTATCATCCCGACAACCAGCGCGGCGCTTGAACCAAGCCCACATCGCGATGGAATTTCTGTGTTTATTTTTACCCTGATGCCGCAAATATCGCACTCCGTAAAAATCACAAACTGCCGATAAATCTCGCACAGCGGATTATCCATTTTATTTTCTGGAAAGGCATCATCCAGCTGGACGACAGTTTTTTTTCTATCCTGTTCCACGACAATACGGTATCTGAAAATTTTCCGCACTTCCACATTCATCCACAGGTTTATCGCACACGTCAGCGCCCGTCCATTATACAAAACCGCATGCTCGCCACTAATTATCAGCTTGGCTGGCACTTTTGCTCTGCCAATATTCTGATTTCCTTTAAACAACTTTCTTTTCCAGCTATTTGTAATATCTTGCTCCATTTTTTATAGAAATCAGTTTTGTATCTCCATCCACTTTGAAGATTGAAGTTTTGTATCTTCCGGGACGCCAATTTGTCTTCTTCTCGCGCCTCAACCAATTCTTCCAAAGCACTTTGTAGGTCCTGTAATCAACTGTAATTCTGTCAGAAATCATCGCTTCAACGTGGGACTTCGTCCTATTCAAAATGTCCTTATATCCATTTGAAATATTGATGGAAAACAGTTCGCATTCCGAGCCAGAACCGTATGAAAACATGCCAATCGTGTGGCCAGATAAGTCATCTTTGCAGTTATTCAACAGAGACAAAAGCCCTAAATACAGTGATGCGGTGTAGAGATTTCCGATTGTGCTCGCGTAGGACTTTATCTCGCCGCCGTATTTCTGCATGCCAGCGCACTTGTCAAGCATTCGTGCAAACGGCATATGGCAACACATGATCTCTGGAATAGCGCCGTATTGCCTGCGCCACTCTCTCGCTGCCCGATTATACATTGACAAATAAGCCCTTATTGACATGTGGCCGTCCCAGATTGGTGTTTGCTTGAATGATGGCCTAAAAAAGTCGTTGCATTTCTTCGTCAGACAAACATTTTCGGTGCCAAAGGTGCATATTTTGGGCTCTGTTGAGACAATCAATGCAATCGCTCCACATCCTTGTGTTGGCTCGCCGCTGGTTTTAAAACCGTAAAAAGCAATATCGCTCATCAAAATGAGGACTTTACTTTGTTGATTTTGACATACATGTTGACGTGCTAAATACACTGCGCCAGTGCCTCCGTAGCACGCATGTTTGACTTCCAAACATCTGCAATTTTTATGCAAATTCAACAAATTGTGGACCTCAACTGCGGCCGACTTTGAAGCATCAACAGCGCTCTCGGTGGCAAATAAAACCAAATCAATTTTGTCAATAATATCCTCTGTCAATATCTGTTTTGCGGCGTTCGCGGCCATGGAAATCACATCCTGATTTGGCGTTATAACCGACATTTTTACCTGTCCCAAGCCCCGTGTGAACTTGTCAGGATTTTGTTTTGTGTGCTTTGCTAATTCAACCAAATCTATTGCGGCATTCGGCGTGTAAAACCCAATATTTTCAATGCCAACATGCTCGCTCATTCGTTATTCTTGACTTGAAAATACTTTTTTTATATTGCAAATTATTTTTTACACATCCCTAAAAAAGCCGCGAAGAAGCGCCCTGCACTCCTCTTCCATGATGCAATAATAAACATCCGGAACATGGTTGCAGATTGTGCGTTTGTAGAGATGCAAATTGCTGATTACGGCCCCTGTTTTAGGGCTCAAACAGCCGATATAAACTCTGTCAATTTTAGCCAACATGATAGCACTCGCGCACATGGCGCAAGGTTCAAGAGTGACATATAAACTGCACCCAGTCAGACGATTGGTTTTTAGCCTATTCATTGCACGGTTTATACACACTATTTCAGCATGTTGTAGAGGGTTTTTCATAGCCATAGTTTTATTGCAACTTTTGGCAATAATTTTATTGGTTTTGTTGTTCACAATCACGCATCCAATTGGGATTTCTGGCTCGTGTTTTAGCCGCTTCTTATCCTCAATTTGCTTCTCCGCAACATCAATTGCAATTTGCATAAAATTACAAAATGCATTATTTTTCACCTTCATGCCATGTCGTTTTCGCCTCTCACAAAGTGGTCTGTCCTTAGAATTCATTGATATTAACTCTTACTCTTTTTGTGCGATCAATCACAACCTCTTCATCGGTTTTGGTCTCTTTTTTCCGTCTGCGCTCTTTGTTAAATCTCTCATTTTCATTGACAATTTTTTTGATATAATTCTTATTTTTATCATCGTTTAAAGCATTGACAAAATCATCCAGCAGGTCATAAATTTTCCTCTGTTCGGCACTATCAAGAGGCGTCCGCTCGCCAAAAGTCATGCCCTCTTCGCGCTTTGTGTCGTAAAAATAAAAGTCATTTTTTGAATATCCATTTTTGTTTTTCAATTCAACATTTTTGTAGAAAACCATGTTCTCTTTTTCCTTGTTGTAGAACCCAAAATCAGATGTTATATTGCTATCTTTTTGTTTGATATTAACGCTTTTTGAGATAAAAATATTTCTGATTTTATACTCATCATCAAAAAGCAGTCGGCCATACTCACTTTTGACAGTCAAATTGCCATTGTTGAAGACAACATTTTTCTCAAAAATCACAGTGCTGTCCTTGCCAAGAACCTCCATTTTTTGCGACTTTATATCATAAATATTCTGCTTTTTTGACTTATCAACCTTGCGTTTCAGCGCTGTATTTTGTTGCACATGTGCGTTTTTTGTTATCCTCAAATACTTCTCCGTTGCGACTAAATACAGGTTGTCGCCAGACAAAAACAAGTCTTCATCCTGTATTGAAAACGGCTTGTCGCTCGTGATTACATCGTTATAATTTCCATCCAAAGATGTCGTTTTGATGTAATTTTTTTGACCAAAATCACTGTTGTATAAACTCGTTGGTTTTGGAACATTGAAATTGCCGTTGCTGCCGTTGAATTCAATAATTTCGGTTGGTCCTAAATATATTTTGTCGCGCAGATGTGGCGTCTTGATAATGCAGTTTTTCATTACATTATCGTTTTCATCACCAGAAGTTCCGTGCGCGCCCTCAATAATTACCTTCTCGTTTTCAGTATTTATAAAATATGCAATCTTCACATTTCTTGCCACAGATGTCAATTTTTGCTCCTTGAATGCCACAGTCAACATGTGCTTTCTAATTTTAACATTTTCTTTGAGAAAAACTATAGCAACCAGCGCCACAGATATACCAATCAGTGAGACAATTGTGAAAATGAAGAAGTTTCTGTTGTAAGAAAAAAATCTATCCAGTGATTTAATTTTCTTACTGATAACCATGTTTCTTGCAATAAATCACTTGCTTTTTGTAAAACAACTTCAAATAGTCAAGCAGAAAATGCTTTTCAACAAAAAAACAACAACAGAGAGAAATAAAATCATTGTTAAATCAGTTGATAGTAATGGCAAAAAAAGTGCTAAATCAAAGGATTTGTTTGCAAATCAAAAAGATATAAATAAAAACAAACACATTTCAAAATCAACAAGATACAACATGTTAATCGCGGTGGACACGCTTAATTTTGGTGATGTTGCACGCGTAATTGTTGACTTGGCGAATTATCTTGTCAAAAACAATGTCGGCGTGACAATTTTGACAAATGAAGCCACAATGAAAAATCTTCTGAATGCCAATGTAAATCTTGTCATAAACCAGCACAAAACTCTAAAAAGTCAGATAAAATATGCCAACTTTTTGAGAGATATTTTTACAAAATATGAGATAGATATTTCCAATGTTTTTTCACTATCATTTGTTCAGGAAATACGCAGCTTATCACTAAAAAGACAAATACCAATGATTGCCACGATTGGTGAAATTTACAAAACTGAGACACGATTTGACAGGTTTTTAGCCAACATAATGGTGAACGCAGACAGGGTTATAGTAATGTCAGAATTCATTCGTGATCACGTTTTGAACGAATACGAAGTTGATATAAAAAAGATGAAATTGATAATCAATGGTATTGATTTGTCGCTTTTCAAAACAGAAGAAATCACCGAGGGGCGCCTTGCTGAAGTCGCTGAAAAGATAGATGTGAACGCAAGCTACAGACGGATTTTACTCTGTCCGAGCAGGTTTTGCGATGAAAAAGGCCAAAGCTTTTTACTGGATGTCCTTGCCGAAATCAAAAACAAGGACTACGTTTGCGTGATGATGGGCAATTTATCAAAAGAAGGTAAGGTTGTAGACGATCTCTGCAAGAAAATCAGACAGCTTAACCTTGAAAACAATGTGCGCATAGTTGATAATGTAGACGACATGCCGGCGGCTTATTTACTTTCCTATGCAGTTATTTGCGTATCACAAAAGGACGAGGCTTTTTGTCGCATCCCGATTGAAGCCGCGGCAATGAGAAGACCTATAATCTCCACCGTTACTGGTGCGTCAAACATGTACATCATTGATAACAAAACAGGTTTTTTGGTGCGTGTTGGAGGAAAAAAAGAGCTCCAAGATGCCATTGAAAAGATATTAGATATGCCAGACGAGGAATATCAGCAAATGTGCGACAACGCGGACAGATACGCACGCAAGCACTTTGATATGAATAAATCCTTAGCGGAGTTTGATAAAATCATGAACGAATTGTTGAATACTTAAAATAATTACAACAAATGGTTCAGGTAAAAAATATAAATCGGCCTAATCTTATCAAGAATTCAAGTTTATCTTGACATTTAAACATTTCACAAAGAAAAAACCACCGTTGCTTGGAACGGTGGCCGAGTGGTTTAAGGCACACCCCTGGAAAGGGTGCGTAGTGAATAGCTACCGAGAGTTCGAATCTCTCTCGTTCCGCCATTTTAAAAACTATCACTACTTTGCATTTTTAAAAGAAGAGATTTCTGACAAAAGCGTAATTGCTCTGTTTTGCTCCTCCTTACCAAGATTGAAGAAATATTTCAACAATTTCATCGCATCATCAACTTCTTCTTCCTTTTTTGTGTTTTGAAAAAAAACTGCATTGTTGTCTGAAACAGAAATGCCAGAAGCAATACAACTTTTTGGCAATAAGTCATATATGTTGCACTTAAAGACACATGAAATGGCTTGAAGCATTGATGCACTAATTCTATCTACACCTGCTTCATACTTATGCAATTGCTGAGGAGTGATACCCAGCGCTTTTGCCAAAAACACCTGAGAAATCCCAAGCAATTTTCTCGTTTTCCTAACTAAACAACAAATCTCCAAGTCACTCTTTTTTACTCTCGAAACCATAATTTTAAAATTAAACTAATAATAACCTGAAAATAGCTATTTTTGACCTAAACCTACCTATTTGTATTAATAGGTCAAATTCATAATTGTCAATATATTTCTACAAAAATTTTTGACAATTCACGAAGTCAATATTTTACTTGCATCAAGCAACATATTTTAACCAACAAATCTTTTTGTTCAAAAAATTAATACATTTAAACATAAAATATCAATTTTTATGTTAAAACCTCATGCGCCAACCCTGAACTTTTGCCTGCGCCCATGAAGATTGTAATGCTATTTTCTTTGTCTTTGGAGAGAATTTTTTCAATGGCAGTTCTGATTTCCTTTGCGTTATCGCTCGTTCGTACAACATCTTGGCAAACTTTTTTTAGCTCGTTGAAAACATGGTCATCATCAATTCCTGGAATGGGTTCTTCGGAAGAAGCGTAAATTGGCAAAACTATCACATGAGCGGCCTGAGAAAGTGCTTTGGTGAACAACTCTCTCCCATCACGCCACCTTGTATAGCGGTGTGGCTCAAATACGATTGTAAAGTTTTTGCCAAGATTGTTGCATTCAATGTAGTGTTTAGTTGAGTTGATAGCACATACAATTTTTTGTGGATTATGAGCGTAGTCATCAACAATCAGAGAGTGCTGGATTTTTCCCAAAATAGTGAAACGCTTCTGTATTCCTGTAAAATTTGCAAAGGTTTTTACTGCCTCCGCAACTGATTGGTCTGTTAGTGTGGCGACACCGAGCGCAGCCAGAAGATTTAACACATTGTGGTTACCAAACATGTTTGATAAAAACACGCTCCTGTACTCTTGTTTGGCGATATTGTCAACGACATCAAACACAATTCCGTCCTTCTTGTGGGTGATGTTTTCGGCGTAAAAATCAGCATTTTTGTCAGTAATACTGTAAGTTATCAGTTTGTCGGTACCTTCACTCTTCAGCTTTTGGATGATATCTGCCCCAATTTTACTATCTTGGCAGATTACCGTCCCCGCTTTTTGAAGCCCTTTGTGTGCAAATTCAAGGAAGTATTTTTCAAGGTTATCGTTGGTTTTGTAGAACTCCATATGTTCTGGGTCAATATTGGTTATAACAGCTATATCAGTTGGCACAACCGTGAACGTGCCATCGCTTTCATCTGCCTCCATAACAAAATACTCACCTTTCCCCACTTGACAGTTTGTATGAGATGAGTTCAAAACACCGCCGATTAGTACATTTGGCTGCAAGTTTAGTTCATCCATCATGTGGCCGATAAGTCCTGTTGTGGTTGTTTTTCCGTGGCTTCCACAGACAATAATATTGAAATAATGACGCATCAAAATTGATACCATTTCACCTCGTCTAATAAGTGGTATTCCAAGTTTTTTGGCCGCCTCAGCCTCACTATTTTTACTAATATTGACAGATGAGCTATAAACAAAAATGTCAGCTCCCGCAATGTTTTTGGCATCATGCCCGATAAAAACCTTAATGCCATGCTGCACTAGATGTTTAGTGTTTTTGTTTTCAACCAAATCACTTCCTGACACTTTATATCCGCACGACTTTGCAAGCAATGCAAGGCCACTCATGCCAATGCCACCAATACCACAGAAAAAAAATGAGAGATCCTTTTTGTTATCCAACAAATTAACCACATTATTGTTCATACCTAATAAAAACAGCTCATAGTCAGTTTGAAATTATGATTATAAATGTCAATGAATATTACCATCCAGCGCCTCCTGCCATGCCGGGCATTCCGCCTCTTCCTCTACTGTTTTTCAGTATTTCCAACATATCTTTATAGTGTGTTCCATCATATCTACTTTTTGTATTTTCAACATTTTTATACACATCCAAGTGTTTATCGTCAACAACATTGTGTGCCTGAAAAGCATCGTTCTTCACTTCTTTGTTGTTATTTTTGTATTTAGCAAATTCCTCTACAATATTTTTTTTGAGGCCTTCAATCTTATCGTTGATATATTTTTTGATTTCTTCAACTTTATCCTTTTTCATTTTGTTTTGAGATTGAATTTCGTTCTTTAATGCTCTTAATTCAGATATTTCTGGAGCTTTTTCACTTTTTAGATTTAAAATGTCTGTCTTCTTTTTTTCTTTATTTTTCTTTTCTTCGTCAGAGAGCTCATATGTTGAAAGTTTCTCAATTTCTTTGTCTATTGTCTTTTTCACATCCTCATAGTCAGCATCTTTTTCATCATTTTCAAACGTAAATCTGTCGCTAACATCTCTAATAATGTTATTACGAAATGTATCCAGTCCATTCATAATTAATGGCTCCATATATTCCACTAATACAGGTTTTGCCATTGACATGCCTTGTATCCTTTCATGGGATGCGTCCTGCATTATTAATCTCCTACAATCATCTATTGCTTCATCAAGGTCATCAAGAAGATGCTTGATATAATCATCGTAATTTTCAATTTGCATCTTAATATTATTCTGTCTTATTAAATAATTGTTTCCGCTATTTTTTGCTCTATTGTATCCAAATCTTTCGTCCATTGCTTTTCTTGTATTTCCAATGCCAATGCTTCCAATTACGCCGCCAGAAACACTAGCATCAAGCGCAGATATATCATCTTTTGCTGTCTCGGATTCGTTGTCAATCAATTCTAATTGTTGATTTATTTCCGAACCTTTTTTACCATCAAGCGCAAGATTAATAATTTCTCTTTTTTGGCTTATTGGTAAATCTCCAATGCCCTGTATTGCAGCTTCTTTTGCCAATAAATCAACCAAATATTTTCTTTTTTTATCATTCCTATCGTGGGATATACATTTTGACATTTTCTGCCCACCACATATTTCAAACAATTTCACAACAAGGTCATCGGCTTTTCTATCTGGATCAGATGCTTTTGCTGCAAATTTTTTTAACACTGCATTATGTTCTTCTGCTGGATACAACAAAAAAGTAGCCATATTTTCTCTTACGTTATCTAATTTACTTTTGCAGGCAACAAATTGCCTTAAAGCTTCATATTTTTTTCCAGGATCGCTTTCATCATCTATTTTCTGTAATATCTCTATCATCTTATTATTCAGATCAACGATATCCCTATATTCCTGATTATAATTTGTTCCAAACACCAAATCCATGAAGGCATACCAAAATCTTTGGAAAATGTTCAATCCATTATAAATTTCATCAACTCTTGCCGTATCCGCTTCTACTGCTCTAATTGCAGCATTAACATCAATTACATCCCATGAATATAATGCTTGATTTAATCCAGCTATTATTGCCTCTCTTTCATTTACGGAATCTTGGGCAATCACTTTGCCAGCAAACTTTCTTTCGTCAATTTCCTTTTGCAATTTAGCAATCAAATCACCAATTGCGAAATTAGTAAAAAAAGAATGGCCACGACTGCATTTAAGACATGTTTTTCCGTCTACATTGCCAATAAAAATTCCCTTCATTATTTGATGTAAAAGTCTTTGTAAGTATCCATGAAGCGCGCCATTTGGATTTTTTAATTCATTTTTTATTGTTTTTGTATCTTCTAACACCCTTTCTTCTTCTTCGGACAACTTTTTATCCGTTTCACTCTTGATTTCTTTTTCACGATCATAATATTTTTGTAGTCGTTCTTCGCTTTTATCATTTCTTTTAAAAATATTTCCAACTTCCTTCTCTACAAACTCTCTTCCCTTTATTGCATTGTAATTAATAAATCTTTTATCGTTTAAAATATCATACAAATAACCACCATTTTTTACATCCTCTATCAAAGCATAGTCATTTTCAAATCCCTGTTTTGTATCAATTCTTTTTTTTTCTTTATTTTCTTTGTTAAACCCTTGTAAATATTTCAATTTTTCAAGCTCAACCATGTCT
This sequence comes from uncultured Rickettsiales bacterium, assembly GCA_946544555.1. Taxonomy (GTDB): domain Bacteria; phylum Pseudomonadota; class Alphaproteobacteria; order Rickettsiales; family Deianiraeaceae; genus UBA4311. The sequence continues at coordinate 534 of CAMNMI010000006.1, read as the reverse complement.
TTTAAAAAAGGTATATCATCTTTTTCATCGTTTTTTTTAGACAAAGTTTGATTGTTATTTGTATCTATTTTTGATTGTTCATTTTTTTGTTGCTCTGGGACTTGTTGTTCATCTTGTTTTTCATCTTGGACAACGCGCCCGATGAGATTGCTACCAACACCATTTATTCCACCATTCATTACCTTCTGATGATTATTGATGCCACCTAATAACGAGCTAAATTGATTGTTCTGTGTCTTATTTGCAAATGGCATTTGAGGTGCTCCATCTGGCCGTTGACTATTATTTACAGTGTCATTTTTGACATCAGAATTCATTACGTAACATAGGAATTATATCCAATACAGACAAAAAATCAAATAATATTTTTTACCCCTCCCCACCCCACATATGTTGTTTGCGCGGCCGCAGGCCTTGACTTGTGAATAGCAGGATAAACGGCGGCGGCCGCGCATGCCAAAGGCCCAGCACATCCAGTAGTGCAAAGTGCTTTTCGTGCGAAGGGGCTTTGGCGTAAAGACCCGCAAATTTTTA
>CAMNMI010000005.1 GCA_946544555.1 uncultured Rickettsiales bacterium | reverse complement strand
TTGACAAGTCAAGGCCTGCGGCCGCGCAAAAAAAAAATAACAAATAAAAAAAACAACAAATAAACCCAAATCAATCTTTCACTTTAACAAAGCGTCCACCCTTAAAATAAACCACCGCTGGCTTTTTCTTATTGGAATATTTAATGGAATAGACATTGTCAGCAATTTTGTATTCACAGCTGGTTATCCTCTCTCTTGCACGCTGGCAAGAAATAACTTTACTGTCAGACATCGGCAAAATTTCCCTCACTCCCAGATTTTGCGCCCAGATTTTATGCAGATAATCACTCTTAATTGGCTCAATGGAATAGTATTTTCCACCCTCCAAGAAGACAATATTTTTCAAGTTTTGGTTGTAGACAAGCACAGGTTTTGGTGAGTTAATGTAGGAAATTACACCACAAATCATTATAATTATACCTGCCATTTTAATCACCCAACTGCGCGCAAGAAAAACTGCAACAAGCCCAGCAATGATGATGCCTAACTGCCAAGTTTGCATCTGCGGAGCCAGTAAATAAGCATTGTGGAGATTGGCGGTATAGTCAGTGATTTGATATATTATACATGCAAAAAAGTCGGCCACGCGGTAGAGCAAATCGCCAAGCGCGGTGCCATTGCAAAGCATGCCGACAAACGAAATTGGCAGCACCAAGAACTCTGTCAGCGGAATGACTGGAATGTTTGACACGAGCCCTATCCATGCGTATTGCTTGAAGTGGTAGATCTCAAAAAACACAGTTGACAGCGTGGCGATGACGGACGAGGCAAGAATGCCACCAATATATCTGACCGTGCGCGATTTGATTGGATGCCAGTTCACATTGTTGACGAGACGGCTATTATAGGCACTTATCAGGCCGAAGACCGCCATGAACGACATCTGAAATGAGGGCGATAAAATGCGCTCTGGCGACAGCACGAGCATGGATAAAAATGTGAAAAACAGGACATTCATTGAGGTGCGCGCGCGGTTGAGGAAGAGTGCTAAAAACCCCAGCGCGACCATGATAAAACTGCGGAAGGCCGAGATTGGCACGTTTGCAATTTGGAGGTATATCAAACACACCGCGATGGCTGGGATGGCCGCAAATTTCTTGGTGTTGTAGCGCAGGGCGATGCTCGGGAACAGTGAGAAAATGTGAATAAAAATCATGAATACAAATGAAACGATGACTGACATGTGAAGTCCTGAAATAGCCAAGATGTGCGCGCAGCCGGAGTGCCGAATGTTGTCAAGTTGTTCTTGCGGAATGAAGCTGTTGTTGCCCGTCAAAATTGCAATAATGACGCCCGCGCCGCGACTGCGGTTTGTGGCCTCGTAAATCCTGCTTTGCAAGTGCTTGCGGAAGCCGTCAACGGTGCTCTGACTACCACCAACAACCTCCAATTCTTTGATGTTTCCGCGTGCGATGATGCCAAAAAAGCGAGCGTAGTTCTCATAGCTCTTGTCGCCCGGGAAAACGCCATATGACACGGTCCTGATTGATGTCTTGATTTTCACTGTGCTGCCAACCGAAAACTCCATCGGATTGCCACCATATTTCAGCTTCAACAGCCCATTTTTCAGGGACAAAATTGGTGGATTTATCGCGGACAATGTCAAAATTGTGTCGCCAGAGGTTAATCTTATGTCTCTCACTTTTGCATCAAAAATTGCCTCGCGCGCGCCGTATTTAGTGGGTTCATCAGGTGTTGTGTAAATCTTCCATGCGGCGGAAGCAAACCCGCACAAAAAGGCCACCAAAAACACAATCAAAATTTTTGTTTTCCTATTCAAAATATGAAATATGGCCGCCAACAGCAACGCAATGCAGGTTGATGTCGCGACTATCACACGCGCAGTTTGGCCAGTAAAAAAGCATGCAAGAATGCCAGCCGCAAATGTTAAAATCGTCCAAAATCTGAGGTTTATCTCCTCGCATTTGAGCTGATGTTTTACAATTTCTGCAACTTTTTTGACAGCCACCATTGATTTTTGTTAACTTTTAGAAGATAAAATGCGAGCTTTTTTTAGCTTTTGGAAGTCCTCATCCGCATGATAACTTGACCGCGTCAATGGTGATGACGCAACCAGCAGAAAGCCCTTTTCAAGCCCCACGCGCTTGTATTCCTCAAATTGTGCGGGCGTGACAAACCTGTCAACTGGCACATAGCGCGGATTTTTCGCACTCGGACGCAAATACTGCCCCATTGTCAAGAAGTCCACATCAGCGGCGCGCAAATCATCCATTGTCGCGTAAATCTCCTCATCTGTCTCGCCAAGCCCCAAAATCAGTCCTGACTTAGTAAATACAGTCGGCGAGAGTTTTTTTGCGTTTGCAAGCACACTCAACGAGCGGTCGTAATCTCCGCCAATTTTGATGCCTTTGTGAATTCTTTGCACGCACTCAATATTATGGTTCAGGACATCTGGTTTGGCGTCAAGGACAACCTTCAAAGCGTCAATCTTGCCAAGTAAATCAGGTATCAAAACCTCAACTGTGGTGTTCGGACAAAACTTGTGAATGTTGGTGATTATCTCTGCAAAATGCTGGGCGCCACCGTCTGACAAGTCATCGCGCGTGACTGATGTTATGACTGCATGTGTGAGCCCCAACTGCTTGACTGCGAGTGCTATTTTACGTGGTTCGTCCTTATCAAGAGCGCTCGGTTTGCCAGTTGGAACATTGCAAAAACGGCAACTTCGCGTGCAAGTGTCGCCCATAACCATGAATGTTGCATGATGTTTTTTCCAGCACTCTGCAATGTTCGGGCATGCTGCGGCCTGACAAACTGTCTCCAGGCAAGCTCCCTTTGCAAGCTGTTGAACCTTCTTGAACTCCTCATTTATCGGCGCTTTCACTCTTATCCAGTCAGGAAGTTTTTCAGACATGCATGATTAGTAAGTTATTGGTTTTAGATGTCAATATGGCGATTTATATCCAATCCGAATAATATCATTAGTGTTATTGGTTGATTTTGAATTAACAACCGACTTACTTCCATTTGTTTCATACGGCGAATGATATTCAATATGAGTAAATGGTTCTGGATATTTTAGTATAGTTTGATTGTTGCTATAAATCTGTTCATTTGATTTTTCAATGTAAAAACCATTCTGAATTTCCATATTTTTGGCTTTATTGTATGCTTTTATCCACATCTTTAATGCCTTTACAAATCTGTCTCGTTTGCGGTATTTTGTTAATTTTGTTTGTTTTTTTATTTCCATCAGTGCAATCAAGTTTTCAACTTTTTTTACCAATTCGTCGCCTTTTCCATTTTGTAAATCTTTATATTTAAAATTTTTAAGTTTTGTAAAAATATCAAGCATCTCCATGTATGCTACATATCTCAAAATTTTGGAACCCTTTGGAGTTTTTTTAAAAAGACCAGGCTTTTTGAAATCCAATTTGCTGGCCCCATGTGCGCAAATAATTTTGTTCGCGTTTTTTACGATTTCTCCTCTATCATCTGCATCGCAAACATCATAAGCGTCTTCCATTCCATCTTCGTTCTTTAATGTTATCGTGACATCTTGAAAATCTTTATTGAATTTCTCTTCAAAATTTTGAAAATCAATATCTTGTCCTTGAAAAAAAATTAATTTTTCAATTTTGAAAGCATTAATAAAATTTTTAAGTTGTCTTTCGTTTAAAATTCTTTCATTTTGTGTGTGCTTAATAACTTTACAAGCATCAAAATTACCATGCATTAATGTAGCTCCTGAACTATCAGCATCTGGAATAACTCTTTGTGGATCATAACTTAAACCTTCTACAACTTGCCAGCCATTTGTCGTTTTATAATAATAAGAACCACCACTCTTTAATAAAGGAACTGTTGAACGAATTTTTCCATCACTTGACATTGCCAGAATTCCTTTATTTTCGTTTAGAAAATCCATTGCTCCTTCCCCTGAAAGTTCAAATTCTTGACCAGTAGCTACAATACTCACATCAGAATTTTAATCTTTTTTTTTATTTTATCAAGCATTTTTATCTACTATCACTTCCGTCAGGATCATCGTCAATTCCGCGATAAACCGTTAGGACTTTTGAACGGTAAGGATATCTCATTTTACTGAGTGCTTTGGCCTCTATTTGTCGTACGCGCTCGCGTGTTATGCCGTACATTTTTCCAATCTCTTCAAGAGTATATCCAGCACAGTTAATGCCAAATCTCTGACGCAAAATGCGTTCTTCACGAGGTGTTAACATTGCTAACGAAGTTGATGTCACTGCTTTCAAGTCAGCTGTTTCAGCGGCGCGAGCAGGTGTTCTGAAATTACTGTCAACAAAATCTCCAACTGTGTTATCACTGTCTCCGCATGGCTGCTCCAAACTCATTGGGTCTTTTGCAATTTTCAACACCTTCTTGACCCTCTCAACAGGCATTGCAAGCTTCTTGGCAAGCTCTTGAATTGTTGGTTCGCGACCAAGCTTTTTTGTCAAATCCCTTGTTGTGCGGTTCACTTTATTGACCGTTTCAATCATGTGAACTGGGATACGTATTGACCTTGAATTATCAGCAATCGCGCGCACAATAACCTGCTTTATCCACCATGTGGCATAGGTTGAAAACTTGAACCCACGGCGATATTCAAACTTCTCAACCGCCTTGATAAGACCAACATTTCCTTCCTGTATTAAATCAAGGAAATTAATTCCACGGTTGGTGTATCTCTTTGCAATAGAAATCACAAGTCGCAGGTTGGCTTCCACCATTTTTTTCTTCTCCTGCTGGACGAAGCGATCATTTTTCTGTATCTCCCTAACAAGCTCTTTGAAGGCCTCTGGCTTCATCAAAATGTTCTTTTTTACAAGCAGTGAAATCTCTTTTTGTAAAATCATGAATTCATCGCGGTGTTCATTAAATAGCGCATCCCAGCCGCCGCCGTGCTTGGTTTGAATAATGTCATCAATATCTGCATCAACCAGATTTATCCCATGATAGAAGTCATAAAATGCTTTTCTGTCAATGCCACAGTTTTCTGCCAGCTGGAAGAGCTCTGTCTCCTTTTCAATGAAAGATTTATTTGTATCGTAGACCTTCTTCAAAATGTCATTGATAACGTTGTTGTGGAGCTTGATTTTGTTGATTTCTTCAATCAGTTTATCGCGCGTGGACTTGTAGTTTTTCTGGTCAACTTCAATGCCGTTGAGGTAATCCTTGCAGATTTTCAACATGTGGAGGCACAGATCTGTAATTTCCTTCAAGCTGGCAAGTATTTTTGGCTTCAAAACCTTCTCCATTGTGGCGAACGAGACCTGATTTCCCTCGTCAAATTCAATCATGTCCTCGTAATTATCATCGGCCGTTCCATCACGCTCCTCTTGGGTGATTTTCATCTTTTCACGCGCTTCATCAAGCTTTGCCTGCAACAAACTTTGATAATTCGCCCTCTTGTCATGGCTCTTAATTGATGTATCAAGCACAACTTTTGCATTTGCGTTGTCCTCTTGACCGACATTCTCGTTTTCCGATGAATAAACTGCATCCATGTCAATGATTTCACGCAGTAAAACAGCATCGTTGACAAAGTCATCATACAGCACAATCAGCGTATTCATTGCCAATGGAATCTCACACAGCGCATGTAAAATATTCCTATTTCCCATTTCAATGTTGCGAGCAATTTCAACCTCTTGGTCTCTGTCAAGAATGTCCTTTGTGCCCATCTTACGCATGTAGACATTCACCGGATCATCTATTGATAGCTCATCGGACGACTGCTTTACTTTCTTGATTGTATTTCCTTCATCGTCTTCTTCAAATTCATCGCCGTCTTCGTCCTCGTCGTCGCTGTTTTTCTTCTTTTTGTTAGCATCATCATCCTCTTCATCTTCCTCTTTCAAGAGAATATCTCTGTCATCAAATATGGCAATGGCCTCTTCAAGTAAGTCCTCGGAGGCATTTTTTGGTAGCACCTCGTTCAGTTCAGAATATGTAATATACCCAGCTTTTTCACCTTTTTTTATCAGTGGTTTCAACAGCTTTTGCAAGTCAACTTGCTCTACTGTAATCTGTGGCTCGCTCTTCTTTTTCTGATCTTGAAGCATCTTGGCCTTTTTCTTTTCCTCAGCTTTTTTTGCCTTGGCATCTTTGTAATCCTTCAATTTTTTGCTGGCCGAAATAGTTTTTTTCACCGCATCTTCAAATGCTTTTTTGCTCTCCTCCTCTTCCTTTTTTATCAAGTTCTTGTTGAAATTCCCGTTGTTTTTTTTGAAGTTCTTTGGCTTATTTGCAACATTTTTTGAATTGCTTTTGCTTTTGTTCTTATTTTTAACATTTTTCACATGAGAACTCAAATCGTCCTTTTTTTTTACAATTTTAGACATATTTTTCTCTTGACTAAAAGAAATAACGTTTTACCTGTGAATATAGTTTATTTTTATAAATGTCAAGGAATATAGGGAGTTGCAAATACAAAATTGGCAGCGCGCTCATATCAAAAGCGTTGTTGATTGCGATTTGTTCTGTATCACTTTTTTCTTGCACAATGCTTGATAACGGTGGCAAGAGAACATATTTAAAGGACTTCAAGGACATTCAGGTTGAGAAAAATGACCCACAAAACAAGCAGAATAAATATGCCGCAACCGCGCAAGACACACATGAAAAATTGGGTACGACATATGTAAAAATCAAGGACGATCCACAGGAAGCTGCCGATGAGATGTTGGCTATTCCAAGTAAAAAAGTCAACGTCGCACTGATTGTCCCGCTTGAAGGCGAGCACGCAAGCATTGGAAACATGATTGTGGAGTCCGCTATTTTAACGGCGGCTGGCTCACGATACGGTGATGTTGGCAATGTAAATATCTATAATATTGGCAAACTCCCAGCAAAAGATTGGCAGTCCAACCCAGAAGTCAAACGGCTCATCAACGATGGAAATGATGTAATTGTTGGCTCGGTATTCACTGACACGACCGAGAAATTGCTGTCTGTCTTGCCAAAAGCAGTGAATTTCATTAGCTTCACAAATGACGCGAACATCGTAAATAAGTATCCAAACCTCACAATTTTCAGCATGAACGACAGTTTTAGATTTTCTGCAATGTGTGAATTCATGAAAGCACAAAGAAGGAGATATTTGGCCCTGATATTACCTGCAACCAAGAAAGGTTTTGCACTTGAAAAACTTATACGCGCAATCGCACAAACGCAGGAAATAATGGTGCTCAGCAGCCAGTTCTATCAGGAAGGAGACAAGCCATCCATCACATCCGCGGCCAAAAATGTCAATCAAACATTTGAAGCAACCTACATGATTGATGAAAACGGCAAGTTCACAACCGAGGATTACAAAAAGCATTTGAAGAATAAAAAAGCGGCCCTGGAAGCGGCCAAAAACAAAAATCCAAATGCAGACAAACGCATTGATGCGCTCTCCATCAGCGAGCAAAAAACAGTCAATGTCATGACAGACAGCATCTACATTGAAGGCAGCGAGGATGACCTCAGCATGATACTTGATGGCCTCAACAAATACAACCTGTTAACCAAGGACATAAACCTCTTCACGAACGCAATTTTAGACACCTCCAAGCCATTCTCGCCAAAGTTTGAGCGCATGTATTTTGTGGGCTACAACTACCAATTCATCGGCACGTTCAACAAAAACTTCAAGCAAGCATACGGCCACTCGCCAAACTTCTTTGCCTACATGACTTATGACACACTGTCGCTGCTGTTCTACCTATCAAACGAGGGCAACATGCTGCCGCGCCACCTCTACCTTGAAGACGGCTTCCGAGGCGTGCTGGACGAGTTCCGTGTCGCGCGCGAGGGCAACATTGAGCGCCGCATGAATATCTACAAAATACGCAACCAGACAATGTCGCGCGCATTCGTGCCAGAGCAATATTACGAGATATACAAAATTAAGAAATAATGCTACTACACAGGAGGAAAAGGCAGGAAAAATTGTATTTCGGCGGCGATGAGATTGTGAAATTTCACAATGTTTGCAAGTTTTTTGACGGCAAAAAGTGCTTGGATAATGTCAATTTTTCCATCAAAAAAGGTGCGATTGCAACCATAATTGGCCCCTCTGGCACAGGAAAAACTACAACCGCACGCATTCTGAATGGCCTTGAAACATACGACAGTGGCGAGGTCTACATCAACGGCGTTCTGCTAACGGCAAAAAATATCAAGAAAACCAGAAAACACACGGCGTTTGTGTTCCAAAATTTCAACCTTTTTCCGCACATGTCAGTGCTCAACAACATCACCTACGCGCCCATAAAAGTGTATCACAAAGACAAGGAAAAGGTCATCAAAACCGCGATGGATTTGTTGCGCGATTTTGGCCTTGAAGAGCATGCCACAAAGCTTCCGCACCAGTTGTCGGGAGGACAAAAACAGAGGGTCGCGATCATACGCGCACTCATTTTGCACCCTGACATTCTCATCATGGACGAGCCCACGGCCTCGCTTGATCCGGACCTAACGACCGAGGTTGCAAATATCATCAAAAAAATCAATCAACAAGGCCTCACGGTGATAGTAATTACGCATGACATGCCGTTTGCAGAGAGCATTTCAACCCAGACAATCAGGTTTGAAAATAGGACAAAATGAAGGTTTTTGATTGGCGCCCCGAGAGCACTTTTTTCGGCCAGCCGAAGACAGAATGGAAGCTTGAAACGATGTTCAAAGCGCTTGAAAAGCTGGGCGCCCAGCACTTGAAGTTGCAGCCAGCCGCGCGCGTTATCCACATTGCGGGCACCAACGGCAAGGGCAGCACGGCCAATTTTGTCCGCTGCATCCTTGAAAAATCGGGCTACAAAGTCGGCATGTTCACCTCGCCGCACCTGATTGACTACAACGAGCGCATTTACATCGCTGGCCGCCACGCCACGGATGCCGAAATTGTCGCCGCCAAGGAGCAAATTTGCGCCGCTTGCCGCGACATGTTGCACGAAATTAGCTACTTTGAAATCACGACTTTGATAGCTATTTTACTGTTCTTGCAGGCCAAACCGCAGCTGGACTACTACATTTTTGAGGTCGGGCTCGGCGGCCGCCTTGATGCAACCAACATTTTTCCGCAGGTCGCCTGCGCCGCGATAACCTCAATCTCGTTTGACCACACCGCACAATTAGGCAACACGCTGGCTCAAATTGCCCGTGAGAAGGGCGGAATTATCAAGCCAAACTGTCCCGTTTTTACCTCAAACACAAACCCTGAAATCACCGATGAGCTGCGGAAAATAGCCGCCGAGCGCCATGCCAAACTCTACATAGCAGGTAATGATTACGAAGTTGATGAAAATCTGCATCCATCACTACTTGGCGCCCACCAGATTGAAAACGCCAATTTGGCCGCCGCGGTATGTAAATACTTGGCCTCAAACGGTGCTACGAACATAACCGCGCGCAGCATTTTTGACGGCATTCAGTCAACCCGCTGGGCCTGCCGCATGCAGAAAATAGCTGTCTCGGAGCTTGCCGACTGTAAAAATATCTCTGCGATTTACCTTGATGGCGCCCACAACGAGGACGGAATTTTGGCACTCTGCAACTTTGCCAAGCAAGTAAAAAGTGGCACAAACGCAGATATTATCGGTGTTTTTGCGTGCCTGAAAAGGAAGGATTACAAGTCATTTTTTCCGATTTTAAAAACTGCAAATTTTGATCAATTACTTTTTTACGACGTCCCTAATACGGTCAACGATTTTGTTGCGCCAAGTGAGCTAAAACAGCTGGCAAACGAGCATGATATAACGTGCGCCGCCATCACCAAACTTGCAGAAATTTCCAAATTTTTGGAACAAAACCGACAGACAACAATCTTCATTTTTGGCTCACTATACTTTGCAGGTTGGATTTTAGAACAAACAAACAATCATGCACTTTGACCTCTATTTAAGCCATCAAGAACCTCATTCAGAATTATCGCAGCAGCGCGCGCATCATCATTTTTTTCTTTGAATTTTGTCTTATTTTTTGAACCAAACTTCTGCCGTTCAAACCTCTCCACAGCATAAGTCGCACGCGTTGTAAAGCGCTCATCAATAAGCAAAACTGGAAATTTTTCCGCCAACTTTTCTGCAATTTTCAAAATAATTTCGCAGTTTTTATGCAAAGTGCCGTCCATTTTTTTGGGCCAACCAAGCACAATTCCGCAGGTGTTAAAATTACTGATATATTCGCTGACCGCACCAAAAACGGCATCAAACTCACGCCAGTTGCCGATCAAAACGTCCTTCGGAAAAGCAATCTGCCTATTCTCATCGCTAACCGCAAAACCAAGCTTGCGAGTGCCATAGTCAATTGCCACAAGAACCCCGTCCTTGGTAGATACATTTTGAAAAAACAGATTTCTGTCTTCAAGCACAAATTAACGCTTTGAGAATTGTTCTTTCTTACGTGCTTTTTTCAAGCCGTATTTCTTTGGCTCAACCTGACGGGAATCACGTGTCAAGAAACTGTGTTTTCTTAATACAACATTAAACTCATCTGACGCATTTGCCAAACATTTTGACAAACCAAGTTTGATTGCATCTGCCTGACCGCTTTTTCCACCGCCGTTTGTAGCAACATTCACGACATATCCATTAGCCATCCCGAGCACTGCAAATGGCGCGACCACAATGTCTTGATGTATCAATTTTGTGAAATATTTCTTGTAATCAAGACCGTTCACAGTAATTTGCAAATCACCACTTTTTGCAACCAACGCAACTTTTGCAACTGATGTCTTTCTGCGGCCTGTCTCGCGAATTGCACCGCTGCCAGACTTAACGATTTTTTTCTTTGCAGGGGCCTTTGGTGCAACTTTTTTCTCAATTTTTGTATCTGCACTAACTGCTTTTACAACTTTTTTGGTTTCTTTTACAGCACTTTTGACCTTCGCACTTGCGCTTTTCACAGGAGCCTTTTTAACGCTTTTTCTATCAGCTTCATCTTTTTTTGTTACCATATTATACTATTTAACAACATTTTTTCTATTCAACTCGCTAAATTTCACCAGCACAGGGTTTTGAGCGCTCTGGCAGTGCTCTGCACCAGCATATAAATATAAGTTCTTTGACAAAACTTTGTAGTTCATTTTGCAACGGCCAAGCATCCTTTGAACTGTAATTCTCAACAAGTCGCAAGGTTTTTTGCCGCCACGAATTTCCTTCGCACTGAATTCCTTCATTCCACCAACGTAATCACTGTGTCTGCGGTAGATTTTGTCCTCCTCTTTGTTGCCTGTTAACTTAACTTTATCGCAGTTGATAACAACAATTTTGTCTCCGTCATCTGTGTGCGGAGTATAGCTCGCCAAGTGCTTTCCTGTCAAATGATGCACTAAATAAGCTGCCAAACGGCCTACAACCGCGTCTTGCGCGTCAATCAAAATCCAGTTCTTTTTGACACCTTTGTGCGACGTTGAAACTGTCTTGTTGTTTGTAATCTTACACTTTACAACACCCATTTTCTTGCTGGCTGGAGCCGCATTTTTCTTAACTTTAACCTCTTTCATATTATTTCTTTCTCAAACCGAGCAATGCCATAACTTTGTCGTATTCAGCACCATTCGTGCGCTTTAAATACTTCATAAACTTGTTCCTTTTTGCAACCAAAAGCAGCAATGCATAGCGTGCTGACTTATCCTTGTGATTGTTCTTGATGTGCTCCGTTAGGTATAAAATGCGCTGAGTTAAAAGTGCAATTTGCACACTTGCAGAGCCCGTATCCATTGCATTTATAGCAAACTGTTTGATGACATTCTGCTTGTTCTCTAAATATGCTTCAACTGACATACCCACAGCACATTAAACTGCAAAAATAATTGTCAAGCTGTTTTTTTACAACCTAACCACCCTCTTGACAATTATTTGTATTAAAATAAAGTGAGACGATGGCATCAAAAAAGTTATTTACAACTTCAATGTTGTGCAGTTGTTTGTTTGCTCTGGTTGGAGCGCAAAATGCGCATTCCGCAATGGATTCCAATTTAATCGGAGATAGAAATAACGGCGGATTAAATGTGAAGTATGTTGAAGGTTTTGATGACGGAAACGCTCAAAATGTTGATGCTTCACAACAACAGACAGACCCAGATGGTAATTTAGAGGATGGCATTGACCCAGATATTGTTAATAACCAGCGTGCGTATTCGCGCAAGCAGAGGCTAACAAAGGAGCAAATTGCCAGATTTACGCAGCAAGCCAAGGGATATAAATATTATGACATGAACGAGCGTGGAAATGTCTATATTGACAACTCTGGCAGCAGCATGCGCGGTTTTGGTACAAAAAAAAGCATCAATCTTGAAGTGAAGGATTCATCAAAATCAAATATCGGCATTGCAAATAGCAGCATGAAAGAGGCCTTCAGATGCTACAACAACGGCGACTACGAGTTGGCACTTTATCACTACCGATATGCATTGGAGCACAATCACAATAACCCAGACATTGCATTTGGGCTTGGCACTACATACCAAAAGTTGCGTCAATATGACCAAGCCATTGAGATGTATAAACCGCTCTTGAAGAATGGCTACGAGCGCAAAAAAGTAATGTCAAACCTGTTGTTTGCTATTGAGAACAAGTCATATGACGATGCCTTGCAAATATTGACAGAGATTGACATGAAAACACCAGGATATGCCGATATTGTTGCACAAATTGGTGTTGTAAACATTCAAACTGGTGACTACAAGAAAGCAATATCTGCACTTGTTAGAGCCAACGATATGGCACCAACAAATGCACTGATACTTTACAACTTAGGCTATGCTTACGACAAAGACAATAATTATGACTACGCAAAGCACTTCTACGAGCAGGCAGTGAAATATGGCATTGAGCACAACATAACCTCAAAGGATTTCAGTGAATTGAACGAGCGCATTGACTATCTCGGAAAGGCCATTAAAGCTCAAATAGAAAGTGCAAAATGACAACAAAGAAACCACTCATTCACTTCTTGACGAATTACGTGACGGTGCATGACTGTGCTAACATTTGCTTGTTCGCTGGCGCATCACCAATCATGGCAGATGAAGAAAGCGAGGTTGCGGAGATAACCAAGCTCGCAAAGACGCTGGTGGTGAATATTGGCACAATCAATGTCAGGACAGCCAAAGCGATGTTGCTTGCTGCCAAAACAGCCAATGAAATAGGCATTCCAGTCATTCTTGACCCATGCGGCGTTGGGGTTTCAAAGTTTAGGAACGATTTCATCAAAGAGTTTTTAGGCAGCGTGAAAGTTTCGGTCATCCGTGCCAATGCAAGTGAAGTGGCTGCAATATTAGGTGAAACACAAACATCAAACGGTGTTGACAGCAATCTGCAAGCATCATCTGACTACAAAATAGATTTAGCAATGAAGTGCGCCACGAAATATCAGTGTGTTTGCTATATGTCTGGCGAATATGATGTGATTTCCAATGGTGCTGACGTTTTTTCTCAAAAAGGTGCAGGCAAGTTTTTGACAAATATCACTGGTGCTGGATGCATGTTGACGGCGGTTGTTGGCAGTTTTTGCGCGAGTTCAACAGATTATTTTAATACTACCATCTCAGCATGCAAGTGGTATAAGAGGAACATCAAGAAGTTTTTGAGAAAAAGATAAAGTGTGCCCGATGCGAGTCGAACGCACGACCTACAGCTTAGGAGGCTGTCGCTCTATCCAGCTGAGCTACGAGCACGCAACTCCTTGTCAGATAAATTATTTTAATTTCAAGTGTCAAGAAAATAAAAAATGTGTTGCGCTGCCCGAGGCCACGCCCTCGCGGTTTTTAACCTCCTCGCTTCATCCGCCCTCGCTCCGCTCGGGCTCCGCTTGGAGTAAAAACCTGCTCCGCGCCGCGCAATCTATCCCTTGAATATTAAAATCATCTTCTTCAACTGGTTTGCCTGCTTGTATGAGAAGGTTAAGTTGTTTTAACACATTGTTGAAGATTATTGTTATTTCTGCGTATGTAATGGCGCTATCATCAAGATATTCTCACAGTGGAGAAATCAAGTTTGACCAAATCAAAGGTGATATAAACTGGGATGACCCGAAGTTTTTGGTTGAAGCACAGCAGAATTATCAACTTGCCAAGGAAATCCAGAAAGATGCTAAACGGCGCAAACAACTACGACGTGAAGGAAAAACAGATGAGGAAGTCAAGGAGATAATGAAAAAGGAACGTGATGAGCGAGAAAAAGCTAAACTTGCACAATTTGCACCAAAGCAAGCCACACCAAAGTCAGAACCAGCCAAGCAAAAAGAGAGCAAAAAGCCGTCCGACTACAAACTTCAACCCGCTGATTTTGGTTATAGTGAAGAGGATGAATATACAAACAACTTGCAGGATATAACTGTTAAGACAGAGATAAACAATGGCTATGATGCCTATCGCAGTGGCTACAAAGATGCGCTTGCTGATATAGGTGGACATGGAAGCGTGAATTACAGTGCACCTGTCATGCCCGCCGAGCCGGTGCAAGCATCAAACTACAAGACAATCAAACCAAGATATAAATCTGTATCAGCAAAGAATTTCACGCCACCAGCGCCAGTTCTGCCAAGTGGAAAGAAGGCTGTTATCAATGAAAATGCATTTGTGAGGAAATATGATAACAACTTTTTAGCTCAAAAACAGCGCGAGGGATACGTTGCATTGAACAATCCGGATGAACGGGATGATGATTTTACATATGAAAAAATACCAGCAAGCAAACGGTTCGTGTCAAGTAAAAAGAAGGACGAGAAAACGACAGCCCCTACAAAGCGTATTCTTTATGCTGATGCTGGAACCACGAATAATAACAGAGTTATCAAAAACAATTTTCAAGTAGAAGAAGCAGGCGTAGCGGATTTTTATGACAACGATGTGAGTAAATATCAAATTACATATGACTTTACAAAAAGCGATGAGGAGAATGACAGATTAGCACATATCAAAATGCCAACAGTTAGTTATAATGGAAATGGCTTTACGGAATTTGATAGGAACAATACATATGGTGCGATGTATGCTTTGACCGATGATGAAAAAACGAGAAAAATTCAACAAGCAATGCTAAGACAATCAAGTCAAGCAAGAAAAAAAGAAAGACAAGCAAAAAAAGCAGCAAAGAAGGCCAAAAAGCAAGCAGAGGAAAAAATCAGCAAAGAAGAAAAAGCACTTGAAGCTGAATTGAAAAAATATCATGAACAAAAAGAAGAAAATGCAAAAAAAGCCATAGAATATACTAAGGATATTGAAATGCAAGTACCATCCAAGATTGAAATGCCAGAAATTGACAAGATTGAAAAAATGGATACAAAAAAAGAAGAAGGACAAAAAGACGATATCATCATTCTCAACAATGATGTCAAGGTTGGCCAGACGATCAATCTGAAAAAGAATGGTCTAACACCAGCACAAATTGATGCCAAAAACATTGGTGCACCATATCCACTTGCACGTGAAGATAAAAACAGATTGAAACAAGTGTTACCACAAAGCATAGCGCAGGTTAGTTATGACAAGAACAATCGCCACCTTGCACCAGTGGTATTTGAAAACAGAGTTGGCGAGGACATCATCAAACATTTCAATGACCCAAATTCTGTTGAGTTTGTCCGCACGTTTATCAATAATGTTGGCAATGTGGATATAGAGGATGATGATGGAAACACTCTTTTGATGCACGCAGTAGCAAACAAGCACCAATCAATGATTACAATGTTATTATCCGATGGAGCAAATCCAAACTTTAAGAACAAACTTGGCTTCACACCAATGCATTTGGCGGCATCAAATGGAGACAACAAAGCAATGCATTACCTAACAATTGCTGGTGGAAATCCAAATTTGCGCGACAATGATGGAAATACGCCATTTATGTACGCTGCCATGATGTGCAACAAAGAGACAAATAAACTTATGCTTGACATGGGTGGCGACATTAGCATGGTTAACAAATTGAATAAGAACAAGAACATATTGGATTATGCCTACAATAACCGAGATAGGTCAGTTCAAGGGTTTTTGATGGAGAAATATAAGGCAGCAATTAGGACAAAGTCAAAGGATTTGACAATAGAATAAAATGCAAAATGAATAACGCATCAACGCTCCAACTGTTTCTCACACGACTTTGTTGAGTATTTAACATCATAATTTATATCGCGTTTCTCTGGCGAGCAACCAACATTTGGACGCACAGGATAAGCTATTCCGTGTTTTTCCATTCCTTTCTCGTATCCTTTAGCATACGTTTGGCTGTTCTGCAATCGGACTGCACGCTCTTCCAATAGGTATTTCCTAACTTCTTTATT
Organism: uncultured Rickettsiales bacterium; assembly: GCA_946544555.1. Lineage (GTDB taxonomy): Bacteria > Pseudomonadota > Alphaproteobacteria > Rickettsiales > Deianiraeaceae > UBA4311. The sequence goes on along the minus strand of CAMNMI010000005.1, from coordinate 5,374 downwards.
ATGTTTATAATGTCCAACAGCACACATGGCTAAGCCGCCTATCGTACCGACCGCGCCGGCTATTAAAGCAATTAACGCTGCACCGGGCACAAATAACGCAACACATGGAGCAATTACAAAAGACGCCGTTACAAGTATACCACCGCCGAGTTTCCATGGCTCATCAGAGGTCGTCAATGCATCGTAAGCGTCTGTGCGATAGGACATATGTCAATATACATATCTTATTTGTTTTATTGAAATTTGCAAGTAAAATGAATAAAGTTGTATTTGTTGAACTTTTTCTTTTAAATTTTCATATTGATGAGTTTTGCATCAGTGCAAAGTGAGTTTGTCAATGAGCGAAATACAAACCGCGATAGCATATCTCTGGGGCGGCAAAACCCAATTTGAAAAGTTCTCACCTTGACAATTATATTAACATAAAAACAGTTAGCTGTCTGCTTTATGGCCCAGAGAACAAAAAAACAACAAATCATGTTATACATTGCATCGGTTTTGACACTGTTTTTGACATTCTGGCTTGGTCTGTTTATAGGTTGTAAGTTTTGTTGCAGTGATAAAGTAAAAAAAAATTATTTAAATCGTGAAATTAAGTTTTATACAGTAAAAAAGCACATTGGCAAACAGATGGCAGAAAAGGAGAGAAGTGCCATAATGATCTTCAAAACAAATTCTGAACGTTGCTTGCAAGAAAACCTTGCTGGTGATGAAAAAGAGAAGTTGGAAGCTATCAAGAATGAGGTTTTAGAGTTAGCCAAAGACAACACAAGCATTCGTTTTAAGCTCAGTGATTTGAAATCGGGAAAAGATGCTGATACGCTCGCCAAGAAGGTTAGAAGATGTTTCATGGAAACAAAAAAGCATATGACAAAGACCGACCGTCGCCTCTTGCATTCTGCCATCACCAAGATGAAAATAGAAAACATCATTGAGGTGTTTTATGGAATAAAATAGTTTTTTCCTGTTGCGCTGCCCGAGGCCACGCCCTCGCCATTTGGCACCGCTACGCTACGCCTCGCTCCATCCGCCCTCGCTCCCGCTCGGGCTCCGCTCGGCGGCCAAATGCGCTCCGCGCCGCGCAACCTTTATATTGTCATAACCGCATCAACCAAATGCCATGTCTCCTCCTTACCATTTTTAGCAAGCACAAGCATTCCGCCGCCAAAGTCGCCATAGTCAACAACCTTTCCGAGTGGCTGTTTTGTCTGCTTATCATAAATCTCCTTCCCCATGAGCGTTTCAGGGTCAATATACTCATCATCTGCAACCTCAATGAATATCTCGTGTTTAGTTAGCTTTTTGGCCGCATCAATGTCGTTAACACCCTCTATCCTGCACAAAAACACCTTCCCATTGAATGCAAAAATACTGACTTCCATTGGCGCACCTTTGTCATCAAAGATTGACTGATTATTCTCTATGAGGTCCTCAAATTCATCGCACGGAACCATTGGCACGATTTTCACCTTGCCATCCAGCCCATGAGTATAACTGATATATCCGATTGGCTTTTTAACCATTAGTCCACGTATTTCTTTAACACCAGACAGCCATTTGTGCCGCCAAAGCCGAATGAATTTGACATCGTTGTGTTGATTTCCTGCTGCTTTGCCTCCTGAACGATATTCATTCCAGCGCACTCGTCGGCCAAATTTTCAATATTTGCACTTGGTGGAACAACCTGATTTTTTATCGTCAACGCGCAGAACATTGCCTCCAATGCACCAGTTGCGCCCAACAAGTGTCCAGTAATTGACTTGGTTGATGATATAGCCACTTTGTTAGCATACTCGCCAAAAGTATTCCGAATTGCTTTTATCTCGCATATGTCTCCCATTGGTGTGGATGTCCCATGCAAGTTGATATAATCAATGTCGGCGGCGGTCATGTTGGCATCCGCGATTGCTATTTCCATTGCGCGACTTGCACCGCGTCCCTCAGCATCAGGGGCAGTAATATGATGCGCATCACAGCTTGCACCATAACCAGCAATTTCGCAGTATATCTTTGCTCCGCGAGCTTTTGCATGTTCCAATTCTTCCAGCACAAGTACGGCCGACCCTTCGCTCATTACAAACCCGTCTCTGTCCTTGTCAAGCGCCCTGCTTGCCTTTGCAGGATTGTCATTATACTTCGTTGACAGTGCGTTCATAGCATCAAATCCTGCAATGCCAATTTCACAGACAGCCATTTCAGTTCCACCAGCTACGCATGCATCCAGTTTGCCGTTGCGGATATATTCAAAGGCCTCACCGATTGAGTGTGTGCTTGACGCGCATGCTGAGACATGCGTCATTGTTGCGCCCTTCAATCCAAATTTCAATGCCACATTTCCGGCGGACATATTAGTTAAGGCAGCCGGCAAGAAAAATGGTGAAACCCTACGTGGCCCCTTTTCATGTAGCGTGATGATACCTTCTTGCAGCACTTTTAGTCCTCCAATTCCAGAACCAATAAATGTTCCAAAACGGTTTGTATCATAAGAACACCCATTGTTTTGGAGGTCAAACACGTTTTCTCCCTCTGCTTGCAGTTTAGTTTTGTCAATCAAACCTGCGTCTGACAGGGCATTGAAGGCAGTGATTATCGCAACATATTCAACATCATCCATGCGGCGGCGTTCCTTGACAGATATGAGTTTTGAGTATTTTTCAACCAGTTCGTCAGTGATTTTCACTTCACCGCAGACATGACTTTTCATCTGCGATGGATCAAATTTGGTGATGTTTCCAATCCAAGATTGTTTAGATAATATACTTCCCCATGCGCTTTCAACATCATCACCGCGCGGCGTAAGAGCACCGCAACCTGTAATAACAACTCTACGCATTGGGAAAACAAAAATTATTTGTGGCTTTCAATGTAGCCGACTGCATCACCGACTGTTTTGATTTTTTCTGCATCTTCATCAGCAATTTCAAGACCAAACTCCTCTTCAAAAGCCATAATCAACTCAACAGTATCTAAGCTGTCTGCACCCAAATCACCTGTAAATGATGCCTCGCTTTTGACTGCATCAGCGTCGGCTCCAAGTTGCTCAATGACAATCTTTTTAACTCTATCAAATGTGTCACTCATATTCAAATAATTAAATTTATAGCATGGATAAACTAAAAAAATAAAAAGCAAGAGGGAAATTGAAATTGGGGTTGTTGCGCGGCGCGGAGCGCATTTGGCCGATGAGCGGAGCCCGAGCGCAGCGAGGGCGGATGGAGCAAGGCGCAGCCAAATGGCGAGGGCGTGGCCTCGGGCGGCGCAACATAAAATATCCACCTTGCAATTAAAATAACCTGTTTTTCACTGTCAACATGGCAAAAGATGAAAGTTATCGCCTTGTCCGCGGCATGAAGGACTTGATTGGCGAGGAAGCAAACAAATTTGATTTTATCGTTAGCACGGCAGCTGAATTGGCAGAGAAATACAACTTCCAGCATCTGACTGTGCCGATTGTGGAATATACCTCGCTGTTTGAGCGCAACCTTGGCAACGAGAGCGATATCGTGCACAAAGAAATCTATCGTTTTGAAGACCGTGGCGGCGATACGCTGGCCTTGCGCCCCGAAATGACTGCTGGCGTGTGCCGTTTTGTCATTGAAAACGGGCTGTTCCAAGGGCCATTTCCACACAAATATTTCTCCTACGGCCCAGTGTTCCGCTACGACCGCCCACAAAAAGGTCGCTACCGTCAATTCAACCAACTCAATTTTGAGATATTTGGCCTAAAAGACATGGCACAGGAGATAAAGGTATATCTCGACATGGTGTGCGAACTGCTTGACAAAATTGGCGTAAAAGACGTCAAAGTGAAGATAAATTATCTCGGGGAAAAGGACGAGCGCGCAAACTATACGGCGGCATTAAAAGAGTATCTGGTGAACTATAAAAGTGGCCTCAGTGAAGACAGCCAACGGCGCTTGGAGACCAACATTTTACGCATTCTTGACAGCAAGGACGATGGCGATAAGAAAATCCTTGAAAATGCACCAAAAATACAGGATTATCTCACCAAAGAGCACAAGCAGTTTTTGCACTCGTTTGATGATAAATTTGAAATTGACAACAACCTCGTGCGCGGGCTGGATTACTACTCTGGTTTTGTGTTTGAGGTTATTACTGACAAAATCGGTGAGACACAAAATGCCTGCTGCGGCGGCGGCGAATACAACAATCTGATTGAAGATATGTCGGGGAAAAAGCTGTCGGCCTTCGGCTTTGCACTTGGAATTGAACGCCTATTTGACTTGATGGATGCCACGAAAATGCCAAAAAAACAGCCACTTTATTTGCATCTCACGGACAAAAGCAAGTTCATCGCCAATGCGCGCAACGAGATAAATTTGTCATACCAGCATGACTTTGTCAAAGGACTGAAATATGCCAACCAGATTAGCGCAAATTTTATCATCTTTGAAAAGGACGGCAAACTAATGAAGAAGGATTTAGGAAGCGGGGAACAATGCGTTTGCTAATGACCGCGAATTTGTCGCAATGCTTGATTAATCGTATTTATGTCGTCATCGGTAATTTCACTTTGTATCGGCCTTGGCAATCGCGATGGAAAATGTTGCGGAGGTTGCTGTAAGTTGTTGTATTGCCTCATAGATGTCTGAACCCTTTGGTTTGGAATTTGTGTATTCTGAATTGGTATTGGTTTTTTTATTATAGGTTTAATTGTGTCATTTGTTTCCAATTCAACTTTTTCATGTGGTAAATCTATGTCCGGAAAGCCATTATCTACCACTTTTTCATCAAAAGAGAGTTTTTGTATTTCTTCTTTGATGGGTTCGTCCTCCTGTTTTTTTATTTTTTTTGGGGGCTTTTCTGAATAATACTCTGTATCCAATTCTACTTCTTCTTCATCATCATCTATCTCTTCTTCTAATTCTTTTTCTTCATCTCCGTTGTCCAACTTTTCTTCTTGCTTTTCTTTTGGTGGATTTTTATACTTATCACGCAGCTCTTTGACTAAATCTTGCAGTTTTTTATTTTCTTCTTCTAATTGTTTTATTTTAGCCTGCGCATCATCTTTTTCTGTTGTTTTTTCTTCTTTTGTTTCTTTATTATCTTTCTCATCTGCTTTCTTATTTTCTTCTTTATTTTCTTTTTTTTCTTCCTTTTTGTCTTTATCTTCTTTTTTATCATCCTCGGCTTTCCCAAACACGTTTCCTAATATTCCTGAAAGCGTTTGTTTTAAAACATCTTTTACTACTTGTACTGCAGATTTGTCTTCGTCTTTTTTAGTTATCTCTTTGCCATTTATAGTTATATTTACTTTCTTTTCCATAAAGACAAAATAACAGTGATATTTTACAAAAATAAACCAATCTGTCAAGCAATCCATTTGTTGTTGCGCTGCCCGAGGCCACGCCCT
>CAMNMI010000004.1 GCA_946544555.1 uncultured Rickettsiales bacterium | reverse complement strand
TGTTACCCATGTCTGTTAATGAATTCAATTTTACGCTCTCATTTTCGCTACGACCAACAAGATTGTTCTCATTGTTATTCAACGCATTATTTGCTGAATTCTCAATGCTTTGCTTTGCATTTTGAGTTAGTTCCTCAAGTTGCGATAATGGACTTGCAAACACATTTTCACTCGTCAACATTAAGCTAACTAACAGCAATGTGAAACAACTAATTTTCTTATACATAACTACTTTTTAAGATATATCCACTCAAGCTCTATATTGCAAACTAAACGATTATCAATCCATGTATTTTTACTTTTTCCCTTGAACCTAAAATCGTAAAGTATTGTTTTAACATCATCACTGGCCGACTTAATTGATATATTCCTCACAATCAATTTTCCCGGGAAAATACTATCCAACGTAGCAATAACCTTGTAGACAACATACTCATAGTCAGCACTGAACGAGACCTTCAAAAGTCCACCATCAACTGTGGCTTTCTCATTCTGTCCTTCAATCCCTTGAATACTGCTCGTGAACGAAGATATATCTTTTATTACATTTATATCACTTGACGAAGACAACGTCATGGCAAAGTTTGCATATTCATTTAGTGCGCTCATCCTAACGGCGCCATTTGGCAGCTCAACACCATAATTATTTTTCTTCATCTTTGCGACAATATTGTTGACGATTTCCTGTTTGTTGACGTCAGAGTAAAATTTAATTACCTTTGGATCAAGATTATCGGATGTTTTGGCCGCCTTAATAGTGCTAATTGCGCCATCCATTTTTTTGTATGACAAGTTCAGCGAGCTGATTTTCTCTCTAATGCTGCCCAACTGCTTATCCTGCAACATCACACGCGCAACAGATAAAACCTGAATTAAAGCCAAAGATAAAATTGAAATTGCTATACAAAACCCTAATATAACAAGCCGTTTTTGCTGGACTGTGCGCTTTCTCAAAAACTCAAATGCCATCTCAAAATCATTAACCTCTCATGTTCACTATATCAAGAATTTGTTTATTTACAACTGCTTTTTCTTCATTTCTTTGCGCAGCTACCATTTTCTCTGCTAAAACCAATGCATTTTGTCCGTAATTATTCTTAATTGTTGTATTTGCACCTGCCTTAATAAGACCCCTGACTGCTTCAATATTACCAAATTCAATAGCCCTCATCAGTGGTGTATATCCACACAAATCTTGACTATTGACGTTAATATCAGGGTGCCTAATCAGCATGTTAAACATGTCATCGGAGTTCCTGCCGTCAACTCTTGCCAAGATATGCAAAGGCGTTGCGCCGGCCGAATTCTCCAAGTTTGGATTTGCACCATGTTCCAACAGTGTTTTGAATGTTATAAAATTATCATTTTTGGTTGCAATTAATAGCAAGCTCTCACCATTGCTGCATTTGCGGTTCACAACATTTGATGCGTAATGTGCCTTTTCAAGCTCCGCGTTCAGCGCATTGATGTTGTTTGTTTGTGCATATATACATGTTCCAGTGTCGTTTGCAGAGTTGGCGTCAACATATTTATTTCCCTTTGCCTGATTGATTAAATCCTTGGATTTCATGCTGACATCTTGCTTGCCTCTCTTGCCCCTGCGCTTACTTTTTTTAGTTGTTTTTTTTGTGACTGGCTTGAAGTATTCCGTAAAATCATTATTTGCATCCGCCGCACCAGCAATATTAGTGCCTTCTGCAAGCATGCAAACAGCCACACAAGCAACAAGCAACTTTAAATTAAAACACCTCAATGACATAAAATGCCTGTCTAAAAATTGCAAATCAAAAATAATTGTCAAGAGGTGCTATTTGACGTCTTCCATCACCTTAATCAAATTACATCCATTTTTACTTGCAGTTTGATTTAGATAAAGTCCATTACTGTCATAATAAACCTCTTTGTCTGTATTTAGATAACCATAAATTGTTTTAATACCGACTAATTTACCAGTCCAAGTACTCAATTTTTGCATCTAACTCTGACATAAGTTTTGCATTAATTGGTGCATTTCTAATATTTGGATAAATATAAGATAGAATTAATAAAACAATTGAAAGTTCAATAAGTGTAAAAGATTTTTTAAATTTAAGGGATGATGTAATAATATTTACATTACTCTCTCTTGGAGATGCAACAATAAACTTATAATATAATAATTTTTGAAAAAACCTATTGACAACAAGAAAAAAGTAAGTAAGTAAGAATTGTTTTTGTGTTGTTATTATGTCAAAGTTTGGTAATTTTTTTAGTAAATCTATTGATAAAGTAAAGAAATTTAGGACCAATGACTGGCCTGATGAGAGAGTTAACAAATGGGCAAAAATCGCAAGTTTTTTCACGGGTTTTATTTTTAGTTTGCTCGGAATTATCGCGGTCGCCGTGTGGAAATATATCTTCTGCAACAACGAAAATAAAAGCAAATACTGCGTTAGAATAGCAATTCTCGGAATGATTGCAGAGTTGATATTGTGCGCTAAATTCTTCGCATTTTCAACATTTGGGCCGTCTTTGAAATACTTCTTCAAACCAGAGCCAAAACCTGTGTATATTGAAGATATTTTTAACTCTGAAATGCGCCGCATGAATGACGTTTTTGAAGCTAGTCGCAGAGAATTTGACAAGGCCATGAAATATCACGAAGAAGAGATGAATAAGATGATTGCGGAGCAAGCAAAAATAGCAAAAGATGCAAAGGAAGGCAAAAATGTTGAGGTCTCAAAAGATGGTAAAGTTGTGAAAAAAGTTGAAAATAAGAACAAAAGATACAAGGAAACAACCATTGAAAAAACACCTGGTGGCTTCAAAAAAATCGTAAAGGAGGAATACCGCGGTTAGTTTTATGGAATACGACAAGAACAATGTTTTTGCAAGAATTTTGCGCGGTGAGTTGCCTTGCGACAAAGTCTTTGAGAATGACGACTTGTTGTGCTTCAAGGACTTGCATCCAATCGCGCGCGTGCACGTTTTGATAATTCCAAAGGGCGAATATGTGAATTACAGCGACTTCGTGTCCAAGGCCGCACCTGATGCCGTGGCGCGCTTTTTTCAGACAATCCCTGAAATTGCGGCCAAGCTCGGTGTAAAAGAATATAAATTAATCACAAATTGTGGCAAAAGCGCCGGCCAGGTCGTGTTCCATTTCCATGTTCACTTGATTGCCAATTAGTTATCTTTGCATAGCGTTGCGGCGCGCGCCAATGCTTCTTTGAAGTTTGCAAGTGAGTAGACATCAACAGCATATGTTCCAATATTAGATTCCGAGAACACCATTAACTTTCCAGCTTGCAACATTTTTTGAATAATTTGTTTGTCCGAGCCAATTTTTTCAGCCCATGCAATATTCTCACTTTCTGCAATAAATCTTTCTTGTTGACCATCAATGCTTACTGCCACAACTGACTTCATTTTATATGGGTATCCTGCGCTGATGCTCACTTCTTGCTTGCCGCGTTCAAAGAATGCTACCATTAAATATGGGTCGCGCAGGCCGTGGTGATTGCCGTTTGTCTCCACTGGATTGCTGGAAACATAGCACACTTTTTTGTCAGATTGATCCACTGTAAAAACCTTCCAAACACCATATGTGTCCTCTAACGAAGGCAACGATTTATCAACAACTGTATTTGCAACGATGCTTTTGTTTGTCGCCGCACAAGCAAAAAGTGCCGTCAAAGATACGCAAAGAAAGGCGGTTTTGCAATGAGATTTCATACTATTTGTTCTTGATTTTATTCAATTCTTCCATGATGTTCTGCGCAATCTCATCTGGTTTTTTGTTGCCGTCAACCTTGATAACAATGCCTCTCTCTGTGTAAGTATCCAGCACCGGCTTTGTAGATTCCTCAAAAATCTTGAAGCGCGAATGTATTGCATTGATGTCTTTGTCGTCATCGCGCACGCTAAATTCGTGGCTTCCGCAGACATCACAAACACCTTCAACTTTTGTTGGTTTTGTGATTTTGTGGTAGTTCTCGCCACATTTCTTACAGGCAAATCTGCCGTGCAAACGTTCAACCAACACATCCTCTGGGACATCTATGTAGACAACTGCATTGATTTTGTTATTACTTTCTGCCAAGAAACCATCAAGGAAGTTTAATTGTTCCATCGCTCTTGGGAAGCCATCAAAAATGACACCATTGTATTTACAATTCTTGCAAAGAACATTGTTTGTGATGTGCTCTCTGATTAGCTCATGCGTCACTTCCACTGGCACAAGCTGGCCTTTGTCAATGTATTCGTTGATGGTTGCGGCATATTTTCCATTCGCTTCGCGGTGTTTTCTCAACAATTCACCAGCCGAGACTTGCAACAGGTTCATTTCCTTCTTCAAAATGTCGCCTTGTGTGCCCTTTCCAGAGCCAGCGGCACCGACAAGCACGATGTTGAAAAGTTTTTTGTTTTGACTGTTTTTCATTGCGCTGAACTTGCTATATTTGAAGCCAATGCAGATGACAATTAGCACCAAAACTGGAATTGAGAGATAGCCCATATGCTTCATAAAAAAAACATCAACCAGTGAAGTCAATACTTTTTTATTTAAAAGTCAACAAAAATTTGGGTAATAATATACTTGACAATTATAATTCATGTATTTCAATCTCTTCGTAAAAGGTTAAAGTTATGTTTGACAATTTGATTGATTTTCAAAAGCAATTTTCAACAGAGTTGAAGTGTGTTCGTTATCTTGAAAAGATACGCTGGGGTAAAAAGCCAGTTTGCCCACGTTGTGGATGTTATTGCAAGACATACAAATTTAAAAAAGTTGGATTATATGCCTGTGGGAAGTGTCATCGTGAATTTGGAATAAGAAAAGGAACAATATTTGAAGACAGCCCACTAAAACTTACAAAGTGGTTCTTGGCATTTTATCTTGAAATATCAAATGTTAAAGGTATCAGTTCTTATCAGCTTGCAAAGGACTTACACACAACTCAAAAAACTGCTTGGTTTGTGTTGCAAAGAATAAGATGGGCGATCAAAAATAACACTATTGAAAAGCTCAAAGGAGATGTTGAGATTGATGAAACTTATGTGGGTGGCGTAGAAAGCAACAAACATTCAAGCAGAAAAACACCAAATAGTCAGGGAGGAAATAACAAAATGGCGGTGTTTGGTGAAATTGAAAGAGACGGGAACTTACGGCTGACCTATATCAAGAAAAGCAACATTGAAAATATCAAACCAATAATTGAAAGGCACATTGATTTAGAAAATACACAACTTTACACTGATGAAAGCACACTCTACAAGTCATATAAAAGAAGACAATGCGTTAATCATAGCAAGGGTGAATATGCAAGAGAAAATGCTACAACAAATCATATTGAAAACGCTTTCGGGTTATTCAAAAGGAGAATTTATGGCATCCATCATCAAATCACATCAAAACATATTGACAAATATATCAGTTCGTTTGTGTTTTATTTCAACAACAAAGCTTGTGATATTGCAGAAAAATTTGATGTTGCAATGAATATGATAATCGGCAAGCGTTTGCAATATGCCACACTTACAGCAAAACCTGATTATAGGTTTGGATTTAAATTTTAGGTGTTGATTTTTAAAAATGACTTTTTCAAAGAATCATGTGGAAATGATAAACAAAATTGAGCGTGGGCAGTTTTTTACTGTCAAAAACCCATTCAATAATGAAGGATTTTTAGATTGGGCTAAAAAGTGTGATTTGAAAAATACAACCATTTTAGAGCCGTTTGCTGGCAGCAATAATCTAATTGAAATGCTCAAAGACATGGATTTGTGTTCGCATTATCAAAGCTATGATATACAACCAAAAGGTGTTAATGTTAAATATAAGAACACACTTGAAGATTTCCCACAAGGTTTTGATTGTTGTATAACCAACCCTCCTTATTTAGCAAAGAACTCCGCCACGAGAAAACAAATTGATGTTGACATGGGTTGTTTTGACGATCTTTACAAATATTCTTTAAGTAAGTGCTTGAAAAATTGCAAACATGTGGGTGCAATTATACCAGCATCATTTATTAACGCAGGCATATTCAGGGACAGGTTATCTTGTTATATTTTACTAACTGCTAAAATGTTTGATGATACTGACACACCTGTCTGTTTAGCATTGTTTGATGAGTTTTCTTCTGACACAAAAATATATGAAGGCAACAAATTTCTTGGTTCTTTGAGCGAACTGGAAAAGAAAACCCCGCGCGCAAACAATACTGTAAGAGCAAAGTTCAATGATGGCCGTGGACAGCTTGGCCTTATAGCGATAGATAATACACAGGGTCCGACAATACGTTTTTGTAGGGGCGAGGAAATATCGGCCGACAAGATAAAAGTGTCTTCAAGGAGCATAACGAGAATAGAAGTTGGATGCAAAATTAATGACAGTAAAATTCAAGCTATAAACGACTTGCTTGATGAATATAGAAGAGACACTTATGACGTTTTAATGACACCTTTTAAGGGCATCCGAGAAGATGGGAAGTTCAGGAGGCGTCTTGATTATGCCCTTGCGGATACGATGATTTGTAAATGTTTTGGCTAAATGACTGTGGATTATATTGGTGAAATTAAACAAGCAATCAAACGTAATAAAGAGCTGGTATTAAAAGAGATTGACAGTGAAAAGATGACATTGAAAATTGCAAACTGGGCTAATAGGTTTGATTATTCTTTTGATGTCATTAAACAAAAAATTCTTGATGATGAAATTTTTAGATGCGTTTTTATCAAAGACCCGATAAAACAGAATATTTGCCAAAAGTTGGCTGCAAAATACATAACTTCATTGGATTTTGTTGAGAATTTTCAGTCATTGCCGTCAGGGGGTAAAAAAGCGTTGTATTTAGTAAATGGTAAACTGTTTAGCGGCAAAGAACTTGGCAGGCGAGCAAAAGATACAAAAAGCATTGATTTTAGCTGGAAAATTGGAGAGCGAACATTTTATGCTACGCACAAATACACTGGTATTAGTGGTGGCTCACAAGACAATCAATATAATGACGTTCAAACGTTTCTAAAAAATGCTCGTGATTGCAACGATGAAAATGTAATTTTTCTTGCAATTTGTGATGGAGATTATTATTTAAAAAAAGATTCCTCAACTGGCGATGCAACAAAAATAAAAAGATTACAGCGATTGACAGATCACCAAACTGCTTTTGTTGTAAATATTAACAACATAAAAAGTTTTTTAATTGACAAGTTTTGTAATGGTTAAGTATATTATTACCAAAATTTGCATTGCATTAGGCAATGCCATATTGTTTATATTTTTCTACATTTTGTGTACTTGTCAAAAAAGCGATTAGTGATAAAAATGATATTCAAATCTCCAATTCATATATTAAAATTTCCTTGCATTTTAAATATGATATTTAATCATAGGTTTAGTTATGTTGGCAATCTGTTTGCAAGATAATAAAACAGTCAAAAGCTCATTTACATTAGTTGAATTATCTATCGTGCTTCTCGTTATATCTTCACTGGTTGGCTCCGTAATGGTAGGACGTAAAATTATTGACAGAACAAAAACACAGCAATTAATGTCTGAAATTGAATATTACGAGAAAGCATTGCAAGAATTTCATGATATTTATAAAGGCGTTCCAAGCTCTGTTTCCAAGAAAATGTGCCAAAGATATGCAATTTTTCACAAACCAATAACATTGATGAATATTGAGACAGAAAACGGAGAAAGTGTTGTAAAAAATGTTCAATATCAGGGTGGAATTTCAAATTGTATTGTATTTTTCAATAGGGAATCTCGCGGCAATCGTGTTGTATTGAGCGCCGATGATAATTCTCTTCGTTGCACGCCTTCAAAATTGGTTATGGCGGGAATTGTAAAAGAAGACAAACTTGATTACATGGCCGCAAGATATGATGCTAATGAATGTAGTCATGAACATTATACACTTGACATACCAGAAGATATGGTTTCATCAAGAGAAAGTGGCTTTAAAAGTAATTATGGGACAGCAAATAGAGTATCACTTATTGGATTTTATAACGAAAACATAATAGATAATGAGAACAATTTACAAAACATTGACCTAAAACAAAGATTTGCATTTACATATGGTATTAACGCTTACAAAACAAGCGAACATGAATTTCAAAATGATAGTGTGAAAAAGAACGTCCTTGAACATAATGCCGTTGTATTGTGGAATGAGACACCTGAATATAGTATCAATTATCGCGGAACAAGAAATGGAGGTAGTCATAAAGGTACAACTGGTGCTATCTCAGCGAACGTTGCTTCAAGTTTTGATGCAAAATTTGATGATGGTCGTCCTGGAACTGGAAAAATTATTGCATTGAAATCTGGCCACGCAAGAAGCGGTGAAGTCAGTGATGATGAAATAATAAGGTCATGCTACAACACAACATTCAGCAAAGTTGATGAAGCATTCTACGTTGACAATGAAGATTTGAAATATGGTTGCAATATTGTCAAATTAATAGATAGGTTGTAATCTGTAAATAGTTGATATTTTGGTATTTTACTCACGCGCCTGTTATCACCGTTTGTTATTTGTGTTTGAAAATTTGAAAAGAATATTTTACGAGTATGCTTTTTTGTTAGTTTAGATTGCTAAGTGAAAACATAATTATCGGTATAACAATTTCTCTTGCAATTTATAATAATCTATTTTCAATGAGTTAGATGGCCGGGTAGCAAAGTTGGTCTAATGCAGAGGATTGCAAATCCTTGATCATGGGTTCGAATCCCATTCTGGCCTCGCTGATTTTATGGGAAAACTTTTCACTTACATCACCAAGAAAAGTGCAATTGTCGCCGTGTTTTGTTGTCTTTTTGTATCACATGGTGCCGTGTCTCATGCATCACAAAACAGTGAAATTACATTGTCAATGGCAATGTCAAATGACTTCCCGCCGTTTGATTTTACGAACAAAAACAACGAAAACATTGGCATAGATGTTGACATTTTGGCAGAAATCACAAAACGGACTGGCATCAAATTTGAGCTGAAAATCATGTCGTTCGGGTCAATAATCGCAGCCATCACGACAGGCAAAGTTGACGGCGCAATCAGTGGTATGACCGTCACGGAAGACCGAAAAAAGAGCGTTGACTTCACCATTCCATACTACCGCGCAAACTACGCCCTGATTTACAAAACCTCCGACAACGTCAAAAACCTCGCTGAATTAGAGGCCAAACAGGTGGGCTCACAAACGGGCACAATCATGTATGACTATCTCGTGGACTACAACAAGACCATCGCAAAGCAGGACAGAAAGCTGGTTTTGTCCTCTTTTGATGATAACGCAGTCGGTATTCAAGCGGTGCGAAGCGACAAGTTGAAGGCCTATTTACTGGAAGAATTGCAGGGAAAATCCTTCTGCGCGCGGCACAATGATTTGTCATTTGTCACCATCAAAAATGACAAGGGGAATTATGCCATTGCGCTTCAAAAGGGCTCAAAACATGTAGCAACAATCAACAAGGCCATTGCTGACATGCAGAAAGACGGCACAATTAAACGCATTATTGACAAGTGGGAGAAGCAACATATCCAGTCAACACTTGACGAAGAGCACAAAACACAGCACCGCGCGGCGCTACTTGGCATTGCAAAAAGCGCAATTTACACCATTCAATATTCTCTTCTTGCAATGTTTTTCGGGCTGCTGTTCGGCCTCATTTTCACGCTCATGATGTATTCAAATGTGAAAATTTTATACTGCCTTTCCAAAGTTTATGTCTCTGTTATCCGCGGCACGCCACTGCTATTGCAGCTTAGCATTGTATATTTCGGCATCTCGCACCTGATTGGCGTGAACCTGTCGGTTTTCATGTCGGGCGTCATCGCATTCTCATTCAACTCTGGCGCATATGTCGTGGAGATAATCCGCAGCGGCATTCGCTCACTTGACAAGGGGCAATTTGAAGCATGCAAAAGCCTAAACTTGACAAAATATCTCGCAATCAAAGACATCTACATCCCGCAAATTGTGCACAACATTTTTCCAGCGCTTATCAATGAGTTCATTGCTCTGATAAAGGAGAGCTCACTCATTTCTGTCATCGGCGGATATGAAATTATGAAAAACACAAACATCGTGATAGCCCAGTATTATGACTACTTCACTCCGCTTTTGGTTGCTGGAATGACCTACTACGTCATGACATTTTCTCTGGAAGTGTTCGCACATTATTGGGAAAAAAGATATAAATATTAAAACGTTCCGCATTCGGTGCGCGCCAATCTGTCGGCCTCATTATTTAACTCATTATCGGCATGACCTTTAACCCAGTGCCAAGTGATGTCGTGTTTATCAACGAGAGGTAAAATCTGCTGCCATAAGTCCTGATTTGCAACTGGTTTGTGTTCAGAGTTTCTCCATTTGTTTTTCTCCCACTTCTTTCTCCAAACGGTTGCACCATCCATAGCATATTTGCTGTCAGTAAAAATTTCAATCTCGCACGGACGAATAATTGTCTTCAAGGCCTCTAAAATAGCAGTCAACTCCATGCGATTGTTAGTTGTTGTTTTCTCACCGCCACTGATTGTTTTCTTAACAATTTCTGTCCGTCCATTTGCGCCAGGAATTTCACATATAATAACAGCGCCCCAACCACCACGGCCAGGATTTCCGCTACAAGCTCCGTCTGTATAAATAACAACTTTTGCCATTTATTATAACAAACCTTTTAGTTTCTTTCCAATTGAGCCAGCCGCATCACTGACTTTATCACCTGTTTTAGCAAGTGCTTTACCTGTATCAGCAACCTCACCAATCTTTGATAAACCGCCAGTTAAATCATTAATTGTTTTTGTGATTTGTGTCAATCTGTCAGAAAGAATGTTTCTGCTTTGATAAACTTTGTATCCAGCAAAACAAAGAGCAAAAATGAATGCAATTATGAACAATTCATAAATCATGTGAATTAACATATGAATTATTTTGCAAATCGTTATTATTGGTTTTAAAAAAGTTGCAACAACTTTAAGAGCGCTCTTGATAGACCAGAAAACTGTTTTGAAAAAATTTTTTATTGCTTTAAACATAAATTAAAACAAGAACTGATGCACGATGACCCAACTATACGTTTATGGATGCTGCAAAATGCCCTGACCACTTTCACGTAAATCGTCCACCGTGCTTTTTGGATATTCCTTAGTAAAAATTATTGTCAAGGTGTTATTTTAATATAACAGATTTGATTGAGAAAAGATGCGTTTATGTAGTGATATAGAACTGCTGCGGGTGGCTTCTGGTAGCGCAACACCAAAAAATATCTTCCACATTAAAACCAAGTGTTAATATGGTCTTTTAGTTTTAAAATTTGATCGTGACCGATGACAAATGTAGAACAATAAGGGAAATCCATGAGTTTTTGCAACGACGGTCGTTCAAATTCTTTCTTGAAAAGGCATTTAAAATACTAAATCCGTCATCAAAGTTGCTCTGGAATTGGCACCTTGACTATATTTGTTCAGCAATGGAAGAAATTGCACACGGGCGCATAAAAAGATTGATAATCAACATCCCACCAAGATATTTAAAATCAATAATTTGCAGTGTTGCGTTTCCAGCATGGACGCTTGGCCGAATGCCCGACAAACGCATTATTGTTGCAAGCTATTCACGACAGCTGGCAGTCAAACACTCCATTGATTGCCGCAATATTATGCAGTCGCCGTGGTATAAAAAAAACTTTCCATATACACGAATTCCAAAAGGTTCAAACGAGAAATACAAATTTTGCACGACAAAAAATGGCTTTCGTTTTGCAACTTCAACAGGCAGCACATTGACAGGAGAAGGAGGTGATATCCTGATTGCTGATGACCCACAAAATCCAGTCCATATCTACAAAAAAGCCAGCAGAACCAAGGCCATAAAATGGTTTGATGGTGTATTTTCTTCGCGACTAAATAACAAAAATGAAGGCACAATTCTTGTCATAATGCAGCGTCTGCATGTTGATGATTTGAGCGCACATTTACTCAAAACTGACAGGTGGTCGCATGTGTGTTTGCCAGCAATAAATGATTGTCATCAGTTTTTTCTGATGCGCGGAGAGATTGTTTATATCAGAAAAACTGGCACGATTTTGCATGAAAAAATGGAGAATGAAACAACGTTGGATAACGTTCGGAAGGAGCTTGGCGACCATAATTATATGGCACAATATCAGCAGGAGCCGGTAGAATTGGAAGGCAATATGATAATGCCCGGGTGGTTGAAATATTTTGATATAAGTGAACTGCGCACAAAGGGAGATTTAACTTATTACATCAGCATTGATTGTGCCTCTGGAATTGGCACGGAGAACGATTTTACAGCCATTGCGGTTTTTACAATTCTGGGTGAAAATTTTTATTTGTGTGAAATGTTGCAGTTGAAATTGGCATATCCAGAACTAAAAAAAGAGGTTGAAAATGTGATTAGAAAATACACTCCAATGTCAGTTTTGATTGAAGACAAATCAAATGGCGCCTCAATGATACAGGACTTGGGAACGGAGCACAACAACATTATTGCGATAAAACCAACGCATTCCAAGGAGTTTCGTGTAAATGAAATCTTGGTTTTTATTGAAGCCGGACACTTGTGGATTGCGCGCGAACAGTCATGGACGGAGCCACTTGTGGACGAACTTCTGGCCTTTCCCAGCTGCAAACATGACGATCAAGTTGACGCAATTTCACAGTTTGTAAATTGGTATAACAAGAACAAAAAATACACAAAATCTGAGTTCAAAATTAGAAGCTTGTAATCATTTTGGTAAAAAATTAACTCGTTTTCCACGAGAATATTTCTTTACATTGTTATTGCTGCGGGCATTTTGAATATGTTTCTGATTGGAGTAATCTTGCTTTCTTTCAACACCAAGTTCCTTACAAAGATGCGCCTGTGCTGCGTTTGTGAATGCTGTGTACCAAGTGGTTAAGTCATCCGTCGCCTCACCAATATTGTCGCCCTTCAACATTGCACGAACTTCAAGTTCAGATGTTGTCAGGCATGTTCCGTCCTTCTGTTCGTTGAAATTTCGGTGGAAATATTCAATATTTTTTTGTCCGCCAATGTGGCTAAAAAAGCTCTCACTCCACATCTGATTTATGGCTTTGCAAATTGGCTCTGCGTATTTTTCTTTGCTCTTTTTTGAACCATTGGTGTTGAAAGCAATAACCCTGATTTTTCCATTTTTATACTTGATTGACAGTGGAATTGCATGCTCGTGATCTGCCAGTGTAACAACCGCACCCATCAAAACATCTTTGCCTTTGTTTTTTATGACTGCCTCTTCAAATGCCCGAACAAGCGGTTTTATTGTTCTTGGTTCATCATCTTCAAAGCACTCCCTGATGCTATATGGTTCGTAAATCCTTGTTTCATCGCCTTTTTTGTAGACCTTGGCCTCCTTATACATCGTGTTTGTGCAGCCATATGGCCAGCCGTATGGAATGAGTTTTATGGCCTTCTGCGCGAGAATGTCTGTGAACGTTTTTGGCTTTTCACCAATGACATTAACATATCGGCCGTCTTCATCAAATTGGATTTCTTTACCTGCCTGAATTTGCCTCCACGTCCAGTCATCAACTGGCACGACAGCTCGTTTGTTGTCTTTCAACTGCAAAAAATGTATCTTTTTGAATAAAAATTTTATCAGTCGGTGTATATCATTGACGCTCAAATTATTGTTTTTTACGCCAACTTCTCCATTTGCACCAACACTAATAAGTTTCTTAGCCTCGCTTTCCGACATCGGGTTTTTTGCCTGATAATCAATGTGAAATGCATCAAATTTCTTACATGTGTTACCAAATTGTATATCAATTTCGTCAATATCCGTGATGCTCAACTTTGTGTTGCGCTCAACTTGATTACTTCTCGCGGCATAATTTCTTGTCTGTTTGCTCGTTGTCGGATAACCATTTTTAGTGCGCTTGCATGGCTTGTCCCACTTTTTTCTGCTACTTTTCAAGTCAAACTTCTTTGCGTACATCAGCAAATTTTACTATTTTATGATTTAAATTCAACAAAAAATCGCCCACCAACAATCTCTTGCCGGTGAGCGACCTGTTTAATAAGCTATTTTGTTAGAAAACTTATCTAACAAAACTAATATATCATCATTTTACTTCACATCTTCCATTACTTTGATGATATTGCAGCCGTATTTCATGTCAGTTGAACTCTCATAAATAGCTTTATCAACTTGGTCAGCCATTTGGTCATAGCAAACTTTTTTGTGTTGGGCTTCTGTTGTGTTTTTGTTATGTGCATGGCCTCCTTTCAAAGCAAGGATTTTTCCACTTCCTGGACGTCCGTCATCTATTTTGGCGTCAAGTTCAGAAGCAAGTTTTGAGCTAAAACTTGCATTGTTTCTTGTATTTGTATCAATACCACTACCTACACTTTTACCACCAACTTCAATATTGCGATTAGTATCCATGTAGACAGCATTATGCATGTCAAGATAAGAACGGAATTTTGCATTATCAATTTCGTGTGGCAAAGTAGAGTTGTACTTCTTATTGGATGCTGTGAACATATTGTAATTGTAGTGCCCTAAAACTTGCAACTGCTTTTTAAAGTTAAAACCACTATAACGAATCAATATGCTTTTATCATATGTAGAAGCCATCCAGCCAAAATGTAACCATGGGTCATTTAAGGCTTCGTAATCCTTGTTCGGATTTTTGTGTCCCCAGCATCCTGCAAAACACGAACAAGGCCCCGAAACATTAAAAACATTATCTTGAAGGCGGTCATTGAATTCAATCTGATATTCACTGGTGTATTTGGTATAAACAGTTCCATTTGTGTCACTTTCCATCAATTTTGATTGTTTAACACCTCCAATATAATCGCAAATATTGCAGCCTTTTCTGTCAAACTTACTGTATTTCTTGCACGTTTTTGTATCTAAATGTCCAACCACAGTTCTGTATGTGTCATAAAACATGTGGAAATTTTTCTCATAATAATCCAATTCAAAAAGATAGCGTTGGATTTTAGCACGGTCAACAATTTGACGACCAACAAGAAGGGAGCCAACCAACAATGATAAAATTAAAAGAACAATGGAAAGTTCTATAAGTGTAAAAGATTTTTTAAGAGATGATGATGCAAAGCTTAAATTACTCTCTCTCTCTCTCTCTCTCTCTCGCTGCGCGAGTTAAATTGTGAAATTTTCATATAAAAACAAGTTATAACGGAGAGAGTATAGGGGAAGAATTGAAAATGTCAAGAGGTGCGTAAAAGCTGCTGTTGAACGGCGTAATAAAAATCTATCTTTTACTGCAACTAATTTGAGCTAATAGGTAAATTTTGTTAGATAAATTCTGTCAATAAGCTCCTTTTCTTGGCAGTATTTGTATATTGAAAGGCCACCAATTATGAATAATTCCCCTTCATTTTGGCTCTCTGCAAATTTGATGCCTTCTTCAACAGAATGAAAGACATAACAGCCGTCAATTTGAGTTTTCTTGGAAGTAATTACTATGTTTGTTCTCTTTGGAAGCGGTCTCCCTATTGACTTGTATGTATTCATGCCCATCAATACACAATGTCCACTTGTCAAGTTTTTAAAGTGTTGCATATCACCCTTTGACCGCCATGGCAAGCCACCGTTCAAACCAATTTCTCCATCTTTTCCAACCGCTAAGATTGCACTGATTTTCATGGTAAAAGTTAAGAAAGATAAATATAAAAATCAACCATTGCTATGAATATAAAGATGTTCTTTGCTGTGCCGTGCTTGTCCGCCCAAAAGCTCATCAAACAATGCAACAATATTGTTTATTTATCCAGGCGAATTATAAAATCTACTTGCATTTTAAATTTTACAAATCACCAAACAACGTAAGCCGAAATAGCTCAGTTGGTAGAGCAACTGATTTGTAATCAGTAGGTCGTCAGTCCGAGTCTGACTTTCGGCACGTTTTGTTAGAGTAAAAATCCAAATATTTCTGTATTGCTTGACTAAAAATCATAAAATAGCTTATTAAACAGGTCGGTATTGCCTGAGAAAGTGGGGCTGTTTTTTATGTTGCGCCGCCCGAGGCCACGCCCTCGCCGTTTGCACTCTCCTCGCTCCGCTACGCTCCACTTCGTCCAGCAAACGCGCTCCGCGCCGCGCAACAAATTTAGTTAATAAAATAATTCTTGACAATAAAAATAATAATCCCATAAAATTCCATAGAATTCCATTTTGTGGAATAGATTTTGGTGAAAGTCCAAAAAAGTTGTTTTAAAAACCATATAGTTTCTATATGGAGCTGTTTTTTGAGCCCCCAGGGGCATGCCAATTTCGGTTGGCGAGTTATTTTGGTTGTTCGTTTGAGCGGACAAGCTGTTTGGCCTATGGCCATTGTGAAGTAGTATGAGTGGGCTTTTTTTGTCTACATACAGTAATAAGATTGACGCGAAGGGGCGTGTATCCATGCCTGCGAGCTTCCGCGACATCATTACAAAAGAGGACGAAGGAGGCGTGGTGGTATACAAATCACTGTCAAAAAAGTGTCTGGAAGGTTGCACGCAGTCATACATCATGCGCTTGCAGAATGCGATGGATAGCTTTGACCCATTTTCACCAGAGAAGGACGCATTCACGACAGCAATTTTCTCCGACAGTGTTGCACTGGATATTGACAAGGACGGTCGCATCAATGTGCCAAAGCAATATACTCAATATGCGGGTGTGAAGGATATGGCGCTGTTCGTTGGCAAGGGCAAGACATTTGAAATCTGGAACCCTGATGACTATGCTGAATACGCTCAAAAGTGCCGCGAGTTTGCAGTTCAGAATGCAAAGTTGATTAAGTGGTAGTTGCTTTTTTGTTATCTTTTGATAAACTTTAATGTTTTTATAGTTTATTTATGGAAGGCAACAACAATATTAATGGTGAAAATATCCAAATGTTAGAAAAAAAGAGGAAACGCCCAACCTATGGAGTTTTAACTCTAAAACCAGAAGAATTGCAACATTATGTTGATACTACTGGTTTAAAAAGGAGACTTCTAAAGTCAGATTTTAAGGAAAAGAAGGTTTGCAAAAACAAGAAAAGTAAAATTAACAAGAAAATAAGTAATAAGGGAACTGAAAAACAAAAATAATCACTTTATCTTATAAAACCTCTGATTTGTCGTTGGGCTGGCGAGACCACCAAGCTCTGCAATATATGGCCCAACTTTGATGTAGTTCAGAACATCCAGTAGGCGTTTGTCAACCGCATCAAGTTCAAGGCCGGTGTAGAGACAGGTTTTTAATCCTCTTTTTATCGTGATGTCAATTAGTTCCAACAGGCGTTCAATCTTCCATTCGCCACCGTAAAATAGCACGCACGAGGCATATTTGTTGCGGTCAAGTAAGGATGTGAATTTATCATTGGTGAGCTCCTCGCCAAATTTTGGATCCCATGTGAAAGCACTGTGGCAGCCCTTGCAATGCAGCGGACAGCCAGACAGAGATATGGCCAAAGCTATTTCATCAGGTACATCGTGAGTGGTTATAAACGCGGATGAGAAATACAAAACGTTTCCTTCCAGAGGTTTGAAAATATGCGAACCTTCCTCACTCATATTAACATTCCTCTTTGCACAACTTCTGGACTTTAATTACACCAACTGCATTTTTCTGTGGTGAATAGGCACGCCTTGCGTGTTCTTCGCGGCGCTCTTTGCTCCATGAAGAAATTGTTTTTAAATAACCAATAATTCTTGTCGCATGTTCAACATTTTCAGAATGACACTGCGAGCACTCATTTAGTGTATGTTTGTCAATATATCCACAACTATTGCAGCACGTCACAAGAATGTTGAAGCAGAAATATTCACATCCTTCTGTGGCGGCAACTTTTAACAGCTTCTTGAAACCCTCTTGTGTTGGGTATTCTGACAAATTACAGTGATATGCAGATCCTCCATCAAGATATTGCATAAACCGTTTGCCGTGCATTTGGAACTTATCCAGTATTGAAATATCTTCATCTTCCACCTTGTAGAGATATGAGTTGTAGCAATCGCGTTCTGACTTTAATCCATCTTCTTTATCCCAGCGCGCATTCTTGACGCCCAAGTTTTCAGCTGGTACAAACTCCGTGTTAAACTTATAACCCGTCTCTATTGTGGCTTTTTTGTTCTCATCGCTGATTGTCTTTAAAATGTTCTCAACAAATGACATGTAATCTTCGTTCAAGCTAATATCCAAACCTTTACTTTCAGCTGCTTCAACCATTCCATTGATACCAATAGTCAAATATTGTCTGTCCATCGTGATATATCCTGCATCATAGACAGGCATCAAGCCGGCCGCAAGGTATTGCTCCATGAGTTTGCGCGTTGCGATTTGATATTTGTGGATTTTCTGCACCATTTCACGAATATCCAATCCCTTTTGAACCGCGCGGTTAAGGTTAATTGTTATCACATTCAACGAACCGGTTGACACTCCACCGGCGCCAAGTGTGTAGCTGAACTCTTTTCTCTGATCTTCAATGTTATTTTTCAAACGACAGCAGCTTGATAGCGCACATGCATTGTCGCTCATGAAGGTAAAGAAACCATTTCCTTCCGCATATTCTTCGGTTATAAAGTCCTCAAAGTTTTTGTCAACAAGCTCGCCATTTTTCGTCAGACATGCAGCGGTAATTACTGGATATGTCAACAGGGCGCTGCAACGCTCTTTGTTGAACCATTTCATGAAGTGTTTTTGAAGTTTGTTTAAGCTCTCATAGCTTGGTCTTGACCAATCAGGGAATGCAAAGTCGCCAAACATTGCCTCAAAATATGGTCTGTCATAGATTGAAATGTTCCAGAAAATTGACTGATAACCTCTTGAAACAGATGGCTGGTTGATTGTGTAGACAACATGTTGCAAGTGAGCATCTATGTCTTTTGTATTTGTCTCCAAGTAGTTCTCGCCATAAGTTTTCTTTGCAAAGTAGTCAAAATACATCAAAAATTCTACCGTTGCAACTGCCCCTGCAAACTGACTTGATACAGCTAACATGAGGTTAATAAAACCTCCGCAGAAGCTTGCCAAGTGCTTTGGTGCCACCGAACCGCCGCCCAATGTCTTCAAACCGTTCAACAAAAATGGATACATCGTAATGCTTGTGCAATATGGCTTTAAACTTGTCTCATCGTGGATGTAAATCTCGTGCTCCTCAATCTGACGAATATATTCCTTTGCCAAGTCCTCACCGTAGAGCTCGGTGATTTTGTCGCAAATCAGTGCACGGTTAATCTGGATATTGATGTCCTTGTGGATTTCATATTCCATTGTGTGCATGTTTTTGTTTGTTATATTTGCATTAGCATCAAAGCTTGAACCATCCGCAGCATTGTTGCTTTTGCTCGCATAGTTTTTAATAAACTCTTTTTTTAGTTCCAGTTGTTTGTCAGTTAGTTTTACAAAGAACTTGTTTTTTTTACCGTTTGTCTGTTCCATAAATCAAGTGGGGTGTCAGAATGACAAATGAAAATATAAATGTCAAATGCAAATGAAACCACGAAAATAGTGAAAAATGCCGACTTTGCCCTCTATTTTAGCGGATGAAAAAAAATTAAAATATTTTTCTTGACACGAGATTGACATATTAAAAAGTGTAATAATGCTCAATTTTAAAAAAATTAAAACAAGACATCAATAATTTTAAAAATACAAAAAAAATAAATACAACATAACTTTTTTAAGAGAGTGCAAATAAATTAATAAACTGGCGGACAGAGAGGGATTCGAACCCTCGGTACGGAAAAACCATACGCCGGTTTTCGAGACCAGTGCCTTAAACCACTCGACCACCTGTCCGGATGACTGCTTATAATTTTGGAAATATTATTTTCAAGCAAGATTTCGTAAATTGTTGCGCTGCCCGAGGCCACGCCCTCGCCGTTTGCAATCTCCTCGTTCCGCTACGCTCCACTTCGTCCAGCAAACGCGCTCCGCGCCGCGCAACAAAACCATTTGCATTTTATATTTCCACTTCTAACCACCAACTACCTATTTGAGTTGTTATGGTAAAGGTCTACGATCCAAATGCTAAAATGCGGCGGACGAAGAATATCATAACCCTAACCTCACTCTACGGCACAATAATCGGACTGATTTACTATGCCTGCATAATGGTCGCAATCATAACAATAGAGGGCACAAGCCAGTTGACAAATCTTCTGTCGTTGAAAATAGAGCAACAAATTCCGCTTGCAATCAAAACAGCACAGTATTATCTCAAACTTTTCCATGCAAATGTTGGGGTGATTGGGTTTCAAGATTACAACTTTTTCCTCATCAAAGCTACCGGAACACTGATTGTCTTGCCGATAGTGGTTGTCGGAACTTTATTTCTCATTTTTAGAAAGAAAATAATGGAGTTTGTGCCCTACAAAAAAGATGCCTCCGTGCATGGTGATGCTCACTGGGCAGACAAAAAAGAGGTTGGTAAGGCAGGAATGGAGAGCACACGCGGGCTTCTCATGGGGCAACATCCTTACAAAAAGAACAAATTTCTCATCACGGATATCCATGATTACCAGCACACATTGCTGTTTGCACCAACAGGTTCAGGAAAAGGTGTCGGATTTGCTATACCAAACTGCGTCTTCTGGGAGGAGAGTTTGATTTGCCATGACATTAAGCTTGAAAACTTTGAAACCTCTGCTGGTTGGAGAGAGACATTCCTGAAACAAAAGGTATTCTGTTGGGTACCGGCAGATGTCAACGGAACAAGCCACTGTTATAACCCAATGGAATGGATTTCAAACAAACCAGGACAGATGGTGGATGACGTGCAAAAGTTGGCAAACATTCTTCTTCCAAAGCAGGAGTTCTGGACAAACGAGGCGCGCACACTGCTGGTTGGAATTATTCTATATCTTCTCGCCGACCCTGCAAAACCAAAGACATTTGGTGAGGTCGTCAGAACAATTCGTAGCGATGACTTCGCATATCTTGTCGCAGTAGGACTTGACACATACGGCGACACAATCCACCCTATTGGCTACATGAACTTGGCCGCGTTCCTGCAAAAAGCTGATAAGGAGCGCTCGGGAGTGGTATCAACACTGAATTCAGGACTTGAACTTTGGGGTAACCCTATCATTGACGCCACCACAGCAAAAAGTGATTTCAACTTCACAAAAATGAAGGAAATTCCAACAACCGTATTCATCGGTCTGACACCTGATAACATCCAGCGTTTGAAACCGCTCATGTGCATGGTTTATCAGCAGGCCACGGCATTTATGTCCCAGCACATGCCTACAAAAGAGGAGAAAGTCGGCGTGCTGTTCCTCATGGACGAGTTCCCTACTGTCGGCAAGCTTGAACAATTCCTTGCAGGTATCGCATATTTCCGTGGTTATCACGTGAAGCTGTTCCTCATTGTGCAGGATACCCAGCAGTTGAAGGGAACATACGAGGACACTGGAATGAACTCATTCTTGTCAAACTCAACATATCGTATTACATTTGCAGCTAACAATGTGGAGACGGCTCGTCTTATCAGTGAACTTATTGGAAATCAGACAGTTGAGACCACCAGCGGAAGCCGCAACAAGTGGTTTAATATTAACGGAAATGGTGGTTCAGTCAGCATTAGCCAATCTCAGAGAGCGCTCCTCATGCCTCAGGAGGTTATTAATCTGCCACGTGATAATGAAATAATTCTGATTGAGGCAAATCCACCAATCAGGACAAAAAAGATTTTCTGGTATAAAGTCAAGTGGATGTCTGCCAGAGTAAGAATGCCGTTCACCCCTCTTCCACACCAAGAGCCAATCGTCAAGAAAAACGAAAGCCCAAAGAAGGATAAGAAGAAGAAATAGCTGGAAAATTATTTAGACAAACCTTCTTCTTTTTTCTTCTTGTTAATTACTTCCGTGTTAAGTTCTGCTGGTCCCTTTTTAACTTCCTTAGCACCATTCTCTGGTAACTTGCCAGTAGGTATTTCAACAGAATTTGGTAAAGAATTTACAAGAGCTGTAATCTTTTGTGACAAACCTGATAATTGTGCCATATCATCAACTTCTTTTTTTTGTTTTTCTAAATCACTATTACTTTTCTCTGCATTTTCCTTTGCAGTTAATAAAGCACGATTTGCATCTAAATTTTTTTGCTGAACAACATTCAACTCAGCAATTGCATTATTTTGCTGTGCAAGAAGTAAATCCTGAACCTGTGCAACATTGACTTTACCTTTAAACTTCGCATATCTTACACCGTTAATAGTTTCAACAGGAATTTCCGTTTTCTTTCCATTTACAATAGCCGTTATGGTTTCCTGAGCGACAGCTTGTTTATTATCTTTTGTTTTTTCCTGACTTTGACTCTTTTCCTGTTCTTTTTCATTCTCCTTTTCTTTTACATTTTCTTTTCCGTCTTTATTCTTTGTGCCAGTATCTTTACCATTACTTTTGTGTACTTTATAAATAACAGCTCCAATTACAGTAACCGCGGCAACCGCAGCAACAGAAATTAATGTAATCAATAACCAAAGTGGCATATAGTTCTACTTTAACGTTACAATTCTTTTCCTTTTTTTTCCATGGAGCTTAAATTCAACATGCAACCATTCATTATTGCTTTTGTTTCATAATTCATGTCAATTTCCGCAGATTTCTTGTTCGTCATCTTTTTTAGTTCTTCTCTCTGTTTGGCTGTTTGCTCGTCAGGAACAAATGCTTGTTGTTCAAACTCCATAAATCAACACGGTAATTTTATCAAAAAAAAAAGTTTTGTAAAGTGTTTTTTTTTATATTGTGATTAAAAACTAAAAAAATCATATCTATGTTGCGCTGCCCGAGGCCACGCCCTCGCCGTTTGCACTCTCCTCGCTCCGCTACGCTCCACTTCGTCCAGCAAACGCGCTCCGCGCCGCGCAACAAACGCACGCTCTTTTCCATTTTTCTCTTGACAATTAAAAACAAGATACTAAAAAATAGCTGTAAGAAATATGACAAACATTGAAAAAGTTAGAGAGCAAATCAAACAAATGACAGAAGAAGAGAGATTAGAATTAATAATGCTTTGTAATCTTGAAAACAATAAAACAAACGAACAGAATATCTACTTGAAATTATCAAATAACCACCACTGTCCACATTGCAACTCAAACAAGATTTGCAAGAATGGGCATGCTGGCAAATATCAGCAATTTAGGTGCAATGCTTGCAAGAAAAACTACACAATCAGAACAGGCACAATATTTCAAGGCACACACAAAAGCATTGAAGTTTGGCAGGAGTATATTGAACTTTTTTCACAAGGCAAATCACTTCCTTACATATCAAAAACAATGAAAATCAACATCAAAACTGCTTTCTTTTGGAGACACAAAATTCTAAAAGTTCTTACTCAAAAAGATGATAACAACAAACTCGGTGGTATTGTTGAAGCGGATGAAACGTTTTTTGAAGAAAGTCAGAAAGGAGCAAGAAAAGTCAAAGAAAGACAAGCAAGAAAGCGTGGTTTTACTTCATATGTTGGAGACAAAAAGACAAAGATATGCATATTAACAGCAATAGACAGGAACAAGTCAAGTTATGTCAAGCCAGTAGGATTTGGAGGTTTAGAAAAAGATGATGTTATGCTCTTACAAAGACATCTTGTAAAAGACAGCATTTTAATCACTGATGGGAACAGAACTTACAGAAACCTACATGACGTAAGATTAAAATCTTTAAAGTTTGGAAAACCACAAAGCAAAGTTTATCACATGAATACAATTAATAGTTTTCACTCACATCTCAAAAAATTTATGATTAGATTTAATGGAGTAGCCACAAAGTATTTAGATTATTATGTTGAATATTTTAAGAACATCAAGGATAATGTAGATATATTTACTGCTTTACTCAATAATGCTGTCTATTGCAGAAATGTTGATGTTAAGAATAAGAGAGTGTGTTTT
>CAMNMI010000003.1 GCA_946544555.1 uncultured Rickettsiales bacterium | reverse complement strand
AACCACCACCAACTTGAATTTTTCCTTTAAATTTTTTTCTAATTTCCTTAATTATTTTTTCATTTTCTTCACATTGTTCGCCTTTTGCACCGTTCAAATCAACAATGTGTAAAGTGTTAAAAATGCTGTATTTTTCTACCAAATCATCAAGTTTAACCTCATAAATAGTAGTTTTACTATAATCACCTTGTTTTAATCTTACAACATTGCCATCAAGTAAATCAATAGATGGAATTATAAAATTTTTCATATTAATATGATAACATATTAACATGTTAAAACAATTTTAATTGTCAATTTTTTATATCAAACTTTATCCAAAAGAATTTTTGCATATTATAATCATATTAATTTTATAATGAAATTATGACTAAAAAAGTGTTTTTGATTTTCTTTTTCAACCTATTCGTCGTAAGCAAATAGGCGTATTCATTTTTTATTTGGTGCAGGAATTGTCTACATACATATGTTGAGCGACAAAAAAATTATGTGGCAGAGGCTTTCTTCTGTGCTGTTTTTGCTGATTAATTTTTGATTTTAAAAAACTTTTTTACATTTTGAATGTCTTTTTTGAATTGACTTTCTGCATCTTCTTTTGACTCGAACTTCATTTTATCTCTAACTTTTTTAATCAAACAAACCTCTATTTCTTTGTCATAAATATCTTCATTGAAATCCAAAATATGACTTTCCAAAATATTTCTCTGTTTATTATAGAATGTTGCTCCTTTGTAAATTTTACCATTATATTTTATCGTAGAATAAAAAACTAACGCGTCAATTGAGTTGTTGATATATGGTATATTTGCAGTTGGAAAACCAGTGGCTCGTGCAATTTTTTTCCTTCGCTTACAATGCCTGTCTGCTTTATTTTGCACGAAAAATTGTTGTCAATTTTGAAATAAAAACTCATACAGAAAATTGCAAAAATTATGTTTAATAAAATACTAAAAAATAATTTTTTCTTCATATATTATATTAAACCTTTTGTTGAAGGAAGATTATTGTCAACCACTCTACTTGCATCATGCAAAACTCTACCAAAGGCCTTAAAGCAACTTTCAATTTTGTGGTGTGTATTTTTTCCATCAATTTTGATATTTATATTCATTTTACTTGCAACTGCAAAAGATTGGAAAAAATGTTTCACCATTTCAGTAGGCATATCGCCACAATATTCCCGTTCAAATTTTGCATCAAAAACACAAAATGGACGCCCAGAAATATCAATTGCAACATAAGACAAACTGTCGTCCATTGGCACAAACCGTTCACTTGCGAACCTCTCAATGCCAATTTTATCGCCTAACGCTTTCAAAAAAGCCTCACCAAAACAAATAGATACATCTTCAATTGTGTGATGTTCGTCAACATTTAAATCACCTTTGCAGTCAATTTTTAAATCAAATTTTCCGTGCTTCGCGACCTGTTCCAGCATGTGGTTGAAAAAGCCGAGACCAGTATTTATCTCATTTTTTCCCGTTCCATCAATATTCAAATCAACCAATATATCAGTTTCTTTTGTTGTTCTTTTTATATTTGCTCTCCTTTGCAAAATATCATCCACAATTTCTTTCCATCCATAGTTTTCGCATATCTTAAAGCCTCTAATTCCAAGATTTTTTGCAAACTCAACGTCCGTATCTCGGTCGCCAATCATCACACTTTTCACTTTATCAATTTTGTTTTCAAACGATTTTACAAGACCAATTTTCGGTTTTCTGCATTCACAATTTTCACTTTTATAGTGTATGCAAGTTAACCAATTTGAAAAGTAAATCTCTTCACTTGCAAAAATTTCTTTCAGTTTTCTATTCACCAATTCGTAGTTTTCAACAGTATTTTCGGGAGTGCCAAGTCCATCTTGATTTGAAACAACAACAAATTCAAATCCTGCATTTTGCAATCTTTTCAATGCAGAAATAACACCTTTTATCAAAACCACCTGTTCTAGTCCATTGACTTGCTTTGTGTCTTCCGGTTCAAAAATTAAAGTTCCATCTCTGTCTATAAATGCTATTTTTTTCATACACTCAACAAATTAAAACCTTATTTTTTAACTTTTCTTTTCAAAGTTTTCTCCATTTCATTTACAATTTCTTCTTTTGCAAAATGAATTTTTCTATGACAATTTGGACACAACAAAACACAATTTTGAGCACTATTTTCGCCACCATCACTATAATGCACAATGTGATGAATTTCAAAATACATCTCGCCATTTTTCTTCTCAAAAGTTTCACATCCGCAACACTCGCATTTACTTTTCGCTCTGTTATAAATTTTGTTTATCTCTGCCAACGGAAAATTTGCTCTCGCATAAACGGTTTGTTCTTTTCCAAGTTCTCTTGTGTTCTTTCTTTCATTTTCATCTTTAATATTTTTCGTCTCTTCATCAATGTTTTTTTCAACTTTTATCTTATCCAAAATTGGAATTGGTTTTAATAAAAAATCGTAGTCGCCGTTGCAGATTTTTTTTAATGCGTTTTTTCTATCTTCCTCACCACCTTTGTATTCTTTGCCGTTTTCCGCCTTATAATATTTAAAAAATTCTCTAACCAATATATTTCTTCTTTTCGGAACAATCACAAGATAAATTGGCTTTAAATTATTTAAATACAAATCAATATTACAAAGCTTCTTTAAGTAATAAGGCAACGATGCTCCTGCTCCATCAGAAGAACCACTACAATGAATTACATATGGCTTACAATGAGGTAATAAAAAATAATCCTGTATTTTAAATGAAATATCTTGAAAACAAATAAAATCTTCCTTCTCCTTCACCAACTCAATAATCGCCTTTGCGACAAGATTTGTTTTGTCTTCAATGGAAAGTTCTTCTCTGATTTGCTCTGCTCTTTTCTCTAAATCAGTCATATTAACATACTAAAACACCATTTTGCTTCAATTTCTCCTTCAATTCTTTAATATCAACTAAATTTTTGTGAAAAACACTCGCTCCCAATGCACCTGAAACCGCGGTTTTTGTAAAAACTTCAACAAAATCTTCAACTTTTCCTGCCCCTCCGCTGGCTATAACAGGCACTTTAACCAACTTTGTAATTTTATCCAACAACTCAATATCAAACCCATTTTTTGTGCCGTCAAATGACATAGAATTCACCACAATCTCACCAGCACCGCGATTTTCAACCTCTTTAACCCAATCAAAAACACTCCATTTGCACTTTTCTGTTTTGTCAATATTTCCAGTATTTTTGTATATTTCTCCGTTTTTTGTGTCAATTCCAACAACCAAAGTTGAAGAGCCAAAGTTTTTCACAATCTCGTCAATCAAATCAGGATTTTTCAATGCGGGCGAGTTGATTGATACCTTATCTGCTCCCATTTTTAGGCACTTCTCCACCTTTTTACAACTATCAATTTTTCCAGCAACACAAAACGGAATATTGATGTTTTTTGCAACATTTTCAATCATTTTTGTGTCAATTTCTGTGTCATTTGCGGAAGCCAAAATGTCATACAAAACCAACTCATTTATGCCGTTTTTGCAGTATTTTTCAGCCAACTCAACTGCATCTCCAATGACTTCGTGATCGCCAAACTTTACTCCTTTTACAACCTTTCCATTTGCAATGTCAAGGCATGCAATTATTCTCTTTGTTATCATATTAACATGTTAACACACTAAAATTTTATTTTTTATTTTTCAACAATTTTTTAATCTCACTTTTTGCAAACTCAATGTCAGGATTTGTGATAATTGGCACCACTATTTTACTAATTTCATCAACTGGTAAATTCCACCATTGCCACTTTTCAAGCAGGTCAATTAACTCGTCATCAAATCTTTTACGAATAACTTTTGCAGGGTTTCCGCCCACTATACAGTAGGCAGGAATGTCTTTCACAACATGCGAATTTGTTGCAATTATTGCACCGTTTCCAATTTTTACACCAGGCATAATTGTCGCATTTTCGCCAATCCAAACGTCATTTCCGACAACCGTATCGCCTTTATAAACATGATGACTTTGTTGATAACTTTCCCCGGGAAAGCCGTTCATGATTGAAAACGGAAATGTAGAAATACAATGATAGTCATGGTTGCAGTCATTCATAAAAAACTTCACACCCTTCGCTATTGAACAAAACTTTCCAACAATTAATTTATCTTTACTAAACTGATAATGGTGTAAAATTCCAGTTTCAAAATCATCCGCACCATAGCTAAAATCGCCAACAACGAGGTTGTGATGTTTGATGGATTTCAGATAAATCGTTGTTTTAAAACCACATTTTAACGGATAAGCGTCATCTGGATTTGGCAATTCATTTTTGTCATCAGGCATAAAAAAACAGTAGCAACAGACTGTATATTTTTTTATTTGCAAGAACAATCTATCTCATGTTATTGTTTGATTTTTTTTGTATTAACATGTTAACATACTAAAACTTATTTTCTAACCATTCCTTTAATATTTTTTCACCAATTTTTCCACTTTTTTCAGGGTGAAACTGCATTCCTGTAAAATTGTTTTTTTGAATTATCGCGGAAATTTTTGTTCCAAAATAATCAACAAAAGCAGTTGTATTTTTGCAAATTGGAACATAAAAATTGTTGCAAAAATAAACAAATTCTCCTTGATATTTTCCGTTTTCAATACAATTCCATCCCATTTGCGGAGCCACTAAATCAGCTGGCAAGTGCACAACTTTTTCATCAAAAATTCCAATACATTTTGTGTCAAATTCTTGTGAAAAATTACACATTATTTGCATACCTAAACAAATACCTAAAACAGGTTTTTTAGTAGATTTTATGCACTCAATCAGGTTTTGATTTTGCAACATTTCCATTGCAACTTTTGCATTGCCAACACCGGGTATAATTATTTTGCCGCAAACATCAAATTCATCTTTATTCTGCACAATCACAATATCGTTCACACCAAATCTTTCCAGAGCAAAACGGATGGAATTGATGTTATAACCACCGCCGTTTAGAATGCCAATTTTTGTCATAAAATATACTTTAACATATTAATATACTAATACAATATCTTCCTTCCATCGCGTTAACACATTAATACAATCATTTATTATTCATTCTCGATGCAATACTCTCTCCATGAAACCCTAAACCCTCATTTTTAGCCATACAAATGACTTTTTCTGCAACATTTTTCAAACCATTTTTTGTTGCAGTTTGAAATGTTATAAACTTGCCAAATGACAAAACAGAAAGCCCGGAAAAACCCTTTGCAAACCCGCTTGTTGGTAAAACGTGATTGGTTCCGCTTAAATAATCTCCTAAACTTTCACCAGTATAACTACCTATAAAAACAGAGCCAGCGTTTGTAATTTTTTCAGCAACTTTTTCAGCATTTTTTGTATTTATTATCAAGTGTTCTGGTGCAATTTTATTTGATTTTTCAACTGCTTCATCAATACTTTTTACAACTTCAATTTTCAAATTATTCAAAGATTTTTCAAGCAAAAACCAACGATTTGACTGCTCTGCGACTACTTTGATATTATTCTTTATCCACTCTGCCTGCTGTTTATCGGTAGTGAAAAGCCAAGCCTTGCTCTCCCTTCCGTGTTCCAATTGTGCCAATAAGTCATAGATTGTGTCCTCTTTTTTAGCGGTTTCATCGGCAATAACCAGCACCTCGCTTGGTCCCGCTGGCATATCAATGGCGACAAATTGCGACACCATTTTTTTGGCAGTATCAACAAATTCATTACCTGGACCGAAAATTTTATCAACTTTTGGTGCTTCTCCAATACCATATGCCATTGCAAAAATCGCCTGTGCACCGCCGATTGTGTATATTTTTGTGATACCAAGTTGCTGTAAAGTGAATAAAATTGCTTGCGAAGGGTTTGGCGGAGTGCAAACAACAATGTTTTTACAACCTGCAATTTGAGCTGGAATTATATTCATCAAAGCACTGGAAAACAACATATTTGGAACATAAACACCAATATTTTCAATTGGAGTAAATTTTCTCCAACACACAATTTCTTCGGAAGTTTCAACTTTTTCTTCCTCAAATTCCGCCAATTTTTTTGCCTCCGCTCTGTGAAACTTTGTTATATTTGTTATAGCAGTTTGTATTGCATTTTTTAAGTCATTATCAACTTTAATGTTATCAGGAATATTAAAAATTAAACTATCGCCTTCAAGTTTATCAAATTTTCTGCATAACTCCAATAAACCTTCTTGGCCTCTATTCAAGCATGTTTCTCTAATTCCTTCAACGATTTTTACAACATCAGTCATAAAATAAATTTTAATATATTATTATGTTAATGTATTAACACATTAATATGATAATATGATAAAAAAATAATTGTCAATATAAAAAAACAATAAATGATAAAGAAAATAAATTATTTCCCAAAAATAATTTGATTATACTGCTCTGGAAAATCTTGTGTCAAATTTTCCGCACCAACAATATCGCGTAAAGACATTTTCATGCAGACAGGAATTTTCAAAGCATTCGCTTGTTTTACAATATTCATAACCCATTCTTTCTGTGGTTTTATTTTGCCTTTTCTGTTTCCGGTTTCCGCACCAATAAAAATGCACTCAATACCAGATAAATCCATTTCTCCGCAATCTCCATGTAGTGGTTCAAATGTTATAGAATAGTGTCTACATTTGATATTTTTCTTCATCGTTTCAATTCTTTTGACATCATTTTTATTCGTCACACTCACGCCAATCCAAACATTATCAAGATTTGTTTCAAAATGTATTAACTCAGGTCTTTTTGTTAAAAGTAAATACAGGTGCTGTCGATTGTCAGACAATGCTTTAAAAATTTTCTCTCGCCATTCAGGTTTCCAGCCGGAAAAATCACTCATTGAAGTTATTAAATAAACTTCACCTTTTTTCTTTTTATAAAGTTGCTCCAACCGCTTTTCTTGGAAAGTTGGAATATTGAAGTCAGGAATAATATGAAACCGCTGATTTATCTTTCTCGCATAGCAATACGGGCAACCAATGCAACAACCGTTTACAGGATTAAAAGTTTTTATAAGCTTGATTTTATCAACTATATTTTTACCATCCATATTACTTAAACATCAAATTTATATCACTAACTATAATACCCTCCGCCCCAAATTTTTTTAATTCCTTGCAAAGTTCAAAGATTTTATCTTTTTCACAAAGCGTATGAATAGCAACATAATCACTATCGATTAAATTCAAAATTGTTGGCGAATTTGCAGATGGAAGAATTGATTTTATTTTTTCAACCAAATCTTTTTTTAAATTAAACATTAAATATTTTTGCTGTTTACCAAGTAAAACAGCATCAATTCTGGTGGTTAAATCATCCAAAATTTCACTGGAAAAATTCTTGTTCTTTATCAAAATTGCTTCCAGATTTAACACACTTTTTAGTTCTGCCAAACCTTGCTGCATCAATGTTGAACCTGTTTGCACTATGTCAAAAATATAGTCAGCAAAGCCCAGTTCTATTGATGTCTCAACTGAACCGCTCATTTTTACAATGTTAGATGTTATGCCGTTTTTATCTAAAAAATCCTGCAAAATGTTTGTATAACTCGTTGCAATGGTTTTGTCTTGAAGTTGTTGAATATCCCAGTTTTGACAACTATTTTTACCAGCAAACGACAAATGACATTTTGAAAATCCAAGTTGTCGCACAATCTCTGCACTGTTTGCCATTTGATATTGTAAAAAACTATCCATTCCGAGCACAGCGATATCAAATTGTTCCTGCATTAAAACTGGAATATCGTTGCCTCTTACAAAATAAATTTCCAATGGAAAATCTAAAAAATTGCAATAAAGTTTTTTCATTTCGCCACTTGTTTGAAGCCCACAGCCAGACAGCAAAGACAAGAAATCGTTTGCAATTCTATCACTTTTTTGCACTGCAATTTTTAATCTCCCACAAACCATAATAAACTACTTCTGGATAACAACAACAAAACCATTGCCATAATTATCATCTTTTTCTTTCCATTCAATTACGTTAAAACCAAAATGTTTGGCCATTTCCAAGAAATCTGCCGGCCTCCAAACGTTCCAGTGATGATGGTTATCCTGTTTAAAAACCGTTAGATCTTTTTTGTTAATTTTATTCCCAACATTATTGACAAAATAATCTTCTTTTGAGTTGTCAACTTTGCTTTTTAATACAGAATATGCAACCATTCCTGTATCATTTGGACTAAATTTTGTTTTATTAAATTTATCAAATTTCCTATCTATAAAGTAATAATCATTAATTTTTAGTTCGCCACTGTGTCTTTTTGCTATTTCTTTCCAATCAGTAATATCACGGCCTTTGTCATAAATTACATCTACATGAGGAATTATATAGACCAAAACACCACCTTTTTTAATCACCCTCAAATGTTCTTGAATTGCTTTAATTGGATCAAAAAAGTGCTCCATTACATGCGACGTAAACACATAGTCAAAAGTATTATCTTTGAAGGGCAGATCATCACCAAGTGCAACAATATTTATTGCTTGTCCGGGTGTTTCAACTTCTCTTTGTTTGCCATTTTGATTGAAAAAATCCTCCGCTGTAAAATCCACATTTAAATACGGCCCATGCTCATACAAATGAAAATCATTCATCCAATGGCCTCCTATCTCAATTCCACTTTTTCCAAAAAGGTATTTTTCAACCAATTGTTCTTTTGCTATTCTGTATTTTTTGACAATTTTGTATTTCTTAATATTCAATATTTTGTGATGTTTTATAAAATGAACGCCACTACAAACTGGATAAATTGATAAAAGCACAATAACAATCCCGATTACAACAGGCTTTTTAGAAGCAATGTTAAATTTATTCATAAAATATTAGAAAAAACGCAACTTTCATTAAAAATTTGTTTTTTATTTGCAACCTATTTAATCTATATATTTCTTCAAAATATTCTTCACAACCCACCTATATCCACCAAATTTTTCGTCTTTTAAAAACCTCGCAACCCTTGTGATTGTTGTTGTGCTGGAGCCAGTTTTTGTTGAAATATCTTTATAAGAAAGGCCTTCATTTAATAACATGGCGACATTTAATCTCTCTTGTAAAGTGGCTAATTCAGATGGTGTAGTAATGTCTATTAAAAAATTTTTCATAACTTTTTTGTCATCAATTTTTGTTAAAACCTCAACCAAATCTAAAACATTTTTACTCATAAATTTTTTAAAAAACTTGACTTTAATATATTAACATATTAATATACTAATATAAAAGTCAAGTGAAAAATATGAAAAAAAACTTCAACAAAAATCTCACCAAAATGGAACCGCATTATGTTTCTGTTGCGCCGCAAAATTTGAAACGCATGCACGCAAATGAGAGCTCAAAACCGATATTGGATTATGATATTTTGATGAAAAATGTTGACGAAAATTTAAATTTCTATCCTGAAAATAAAGCAATAAAATTGGTTGAATTAGCGAGCAAATTTTACAACGTTGACAAAACGAAAATCATCGCAACAAATGGCAGTGACGAAGGAATTGATTTGTGTATCAGAACTTTTTGCAATCCAGGAGAAGACACTATTTTAGTGACCGAACCGACATTTTCCATGTATAAACAATATGCACAAGCTTTTGATGTAAAAGTTGAAAAAATTGATTTAATTGAAGACAAAAATTGTTTTATTTTTGATGAAAATGAGATGATTTCATGTGCAAAAAAATGTAATGCAAAAATGATTTTTATTCCAAACCCATTGGCAAATGTTGGTGAATTAATTGACAAAAATAAATTGATAAAAATTGCAAAATCTTTACCAGAGACTCTGGTTGTAATTGATGAGGCATACATTGAATTTTGTGGCCTTCAAGACAGTATTTTGGCCGAGTTAAATAACTTTGAAAACATAATAATCTTGCGAACTTTCTCAAAATTTTTTGGTCTTGCAGGCGTTCGTCTTGGTTTCATTTTTACAAATTTTTCTGATGAAATTTTGAAAATAAAATCACCCTACAATGTTAACATGTTAACATGTCAAAGTGGAATAAATGTGTTTGAGAATATCACGACAGACATAATAAATACACGACAAAACGAGGTTTTACAAAAAAGAATTAAACTTGAAAATTGGTTAAAACAATTTGAAGAAGTTCAAACAATTTTTGAGAGCAATACAAATTTTGTCATGGTAAAATTATCCTGCAAGGCCACTGTTTTTGCTACCAAACTCGCAACGCAGTTCAACATGAAAATCAAAGCTATGTCAGGAAAATTTGAGAATTATTGCAGGATTTCTGTATTGTAATTTTTCAAAATCTATCCGAAAAATACGATCCAAAAATGTAGATATTTTTTGCAAATTCGTTCAGATTTTGAAGTGCAATTTGCATGTTTTTATCCGCGACATTTCCTTTTGTGGTAATAAAAAACATGGCACTTTTTGATGAAGTTGCGGGAATGTAGCTCTCAATTTTTACAAGGTCAATATCCCGTTCCGCAAAGCATTTTAGCGCCTTGTAGAGCACCCCGGAAACGTTTTTTACTTCAAACAAAAGTGATGTTAAAACAGTTCTATTGCCATTTACAGCGTCATTATCAATAGAATTTTTCTTTTTTGAAAGACCGACAAACAACGTATAATTATCATTTGCGTCTTGAAAATTTTCTTTCAAAATTGTCAATCCATATTGCTTGCAGGCCTCTTTGGAACATATCGCAGAGAAGTTTTTGTTGGCGCTTTCTGCAACAAATTTCGCAGCCATTGCCGTATTTTCTTTGGCCGAACATATTGTATTTGGTAGCATTTTTGATATATTTTTTTGGCATTGCATAAGCGCTTGTTCGTGTGAAAAAATGTGCGTGATTGCATCAATTTCAGCACCTTCAAGACCGCACAAACAGTGTTCAACTTTTAGCATTTTTTCCGTGACAATGAATAAATTTTTGTCACAAAAATCGCGAAATAAATTGTGCATTCCAGCCACGCGGCCAGCGTAAGAATTTTCTATTGGCACAATTCCACAGTCAATTTTGCCCTCTTCTATTGCCTCCAAAACATCAAAAAAAGTTTTAAATGAAATGTAATTTTCACACGGAAAAATTTGTTTCGCAGCGATATTTGAAAACGCGCCTTCGACGCCCTGATAACCGACTTTCATAACTAAAATTGCCTCTCCAACTCACATGCATAATCATGAATTTTTTCGTAAATTTCATGAATAAATTCTGTTGAAATTCCATTTTTTTTCGCAAGATTTTCAACTTTTTCAAGCACTTTTTTCCACCGATTTTTGTCAACAATTTCAACGCTGTTTGTTTTTTTCAATGCACCAATTTGTTTGACAACCGCAAACCTTTTTGCAAAAAGTTGCACAATTTCACTGTCAATTTTGTCAATTTCCAAGCGCATTTTTTCCAGCTCATTTTCTGTCATAACACTTATTTTTCAAATACATATCCATCAAAACAATCGCGGTCATGGCCTCTACAACAGGCACCGCGCGCGGCACAACGCATGGGTCGTGGCGCCCCTTTTTTATCTGCAATTTCACATTTTCAAAATTACTAGTTATAGTATTTTGCTCCATTTTTATAGTCGCAACCGGCTTAAAATACGTCGTAAAATCAATCATTTGACCGTTTGAAATGCCACCTAAAATGCCGCCACAATGGTTGGTTTTTGTCCTAACGACGCCGTTTTCAACGTAAAATTCATCATTATTTTCCGCACCAGTCAAGCTTGCGGAGTGGCACCCTTCGCCAATTTCAAACCCCTTGACCGCATTAATACTGAACATCGCGCTCGCAAATTTCGCGGAAAGCTTGTCATAAAGTGGCTCGCCAAGCCCTATCGGACAGTTTTTTACCAGACAACGCACACTTCCTCCAACAGAATTTCCTTCATTTTTTAGCCGCTCAATCAGTTCAACCATCGCACTATTTACGGCCTCATCGGGACATC
The DNA here is from genome assembly GCA_946544555.1 of uncultured Rickettsiales bacterium. Lineage (GTDB taxonomy): Bacteria > Pseudomonadota > Alphaproteobacteria > Rickettsiales > Deianiraeaceae > UBA4311. The sequence continues at coordinate 13,379 of CAMNMI010000003.1, read as the reverse complement.
TTGTGATATTTTTTTCAATGTTTTCAAGCGTGATTTTTTCATAATCGCAATCGCAAAAAATACCGCCGACAGAGCGCGTATAGGCCAAAATTTCAATGCCAAGTTGCTCGCGTAAAAACTTTTTAGCAATAGCTCCCGCGGCCACTCTACAAGCCGTCTCGCGCGCAGACGAACGCCCTCCTCCGCGGTAATCACGAATGCCGTATTTCATGAAGTAAGTAAAATCGGCGTGTCCAGGCCTAAAAATGTCCTTGATTTCATCATAATCGCCAGAGTGTTGGTCGCTGTTTTCAACCAGCAAACATATCGGCGCACCAGTCGTTTTGCCGCCAAAAACACCAGACAAAATCTGCACTCTGTCGGCCTCATTTCTATTTGTAGAAATATTGCTCTGCCCCGGCCGCCTGCGATCAAGCTCCTTCTGGATGTCATTTTCACAAATTTCCAACAGCGATGGACAGCCGTCAACCACGCATCCAATGGCCTTCCCGTGGCTCTCGCCGAAGGTTGTGACGCTAAAAATTTCACCAAAACTATTGCTCGCCATAACTCAATTTTTCATCTCCAACAAACCAAGAATTTTATTATAATCGTCAATTTTTATCTGGCCGCGCGCCGTATTTTTCTTATCATTCAAACAAACAAAATTTGTCCAGCTCCCATATTTACTGGCCAAAACCCTCACAATTTTGTCATTGGTCATTGGCGCAAAAATTACATTTTTGTTCTCATTTTTATACTTTTGAAGCACTTTCAACATCGTAAAAATGTCGTTTGCAGAATTTATTTTACAAGCAATTTTTGCAACATCAGCACCACTTTCAAACATTTTATCAATCATTTTTATACACTTTTGGTATGGCAAACACCTACTAAAATCATGGTGCGAAAGTATAATTTTATACGGCTTTGTCTTGTCGTTCAACTCATTTTTCCAGTCATTAATTTGTGAAAAATCAATATCAAAATATGCAAATTTTTCCAGCGACATTGCATGTTTTATCAGCTCTTTTTGTTCACGAATTGTACCGTTAAAATTGCCTCCATGCGCCACATGTCTGCATGTAAAAATACTATTTGTAGAAATATTTTCTGCAATTTTATTAATATTATTTTTTGATAATTTTTTGATATAATCAACACGCAATTCGCAAAAATAGCACCGTGATTGAGCCGCCACCAAGTTCTTCAAAAATGCATTAATGCTACTTCCAACAACCACACAACATGCAGAAATATTTCTATTTATAGTATTACTATTTGTAGTAATTTCTCGTTCAATTTGCGACACGATTTTGTCGTCTGGAACTTTGCCGGTGAAAATTTCAATCTGCTTGACGGCCTGCTGAATTAGCATCTCCGTGCCATATATTACCTTTGCATTTTTTGAAATTGCATACTTCAAAAGTGTGGTTTTCAATGGGTTATAAACCATGTCAAAAACAACATGATTTTTCAAAATTTGATTGCGTTTTAATATGCTTTTTTCGCTATCAAGGCCAACGGTTGTCGCATTAATTATTACATCAAAATCATCTGGTTTGAATTCACTCAAACTGCAACTTTGTATGCTATTTTTTTTCGCAAAATCATCATTTTTTTCTTTCGTTCTGTTGAATAAAATAACATTTTTTGTTCTCTCCAAACAAGCAATAACAGCCGACTTTGCACCACCTCCTGAGCCAAAAATTGCAACTTTTTTGTCAACCAAATCTACATGTTTTTCAAGTGCTTTCAGCACACCAATCCAGTCAGTATTATAGCCATAAATTTTGCCATTATCACCAAAAAATATTGTATTTACGGCGCCATTTTTTTTACTTTTTTCGTCAATTGCATCAACAATTTTTATTATTTCCTGTTTGAAAGGTGAAGTTATTGAGGCCCCTTTTATAGCCAACAAACTCATGATTTGTTTTATCTTGCTAAAACTTTTTTCTTTGATTTCAATCTTCGTATAAACAAAATTTTTCAACCCAAAATTATCATAAATCATGTTATGAATTTTTGGCGACAGCGAGTGCCACACTGGATTTCCAACCACACAAAATAGCGAATTATTCTTAATTGCATTTGTAAAATTTTCATGCGAAGTATCAATTTTCACATCAAAATCTAACACTTCATAAAGCATTTTTCTTTGATTATAAATACTCAAATTTTCCTCAATAATTTTATTAAAATCGTTGCTACTTTTTCCAAGTAAAGACGGGCGCAAATACGATTTTTTTATTCTTTCAATTAAAGTTTTTTTATCAATTTCAAACAGCATTTTGATGCCTTTTTCAATGCCCAAAAGCTCACTTTCTTTCTTTGAAAAATATTCATTTACGGCAAAGCCGCCGCCACAAGAAATCACAACATTTTGATCCATGAGATAGCTTTTATAGCACTCAAACTCCAATTTTCTAAAATATTTCCATCCATTTTTCTTGACAATTTCTGCTATTTTTTGGCCTTCATTTTTTTCAATTTCTGTGTCCAAATCAACAAATTTTAGCCTATTCATTTCCGCAATTTGACGGCCAATTGTTGTCTTGCCACAATACCTAAAACCAAGCAAAATAATTCTATTCATAGTAATTTTATTCATAACACTTCTTCAATTCTTGCCAAAAATTTGGAAAAGATTTTTTCACAACTTCTGGCTTTTTTATTAAAATATGCCCTAATTTTAGGCCTAAAATCGCAAAACACATTGCAATTCTGTGGTCATTATATGTTTCAATTTCAACATCTTTTTTCAATTTCAAACCTGCATTTCCATATATCGTAATTGCATTATATCCTTTTGAAATTTCTGTTTTGATGCCTATTTTAGCCAGCTCATCATGAATTGCCTTTAACCTGTCGCACTCCTTATTTTTCAATGTTTCAAGACCTACAATTTTTGTTTTAAAACTTTGCAAAGCACATACGGCAATCGCTGTTAAAGCCGCGTCGGGCATGGTTTTCATGTTTAAAATTAGAGCTTTTTTGGTGCTATCAAAATTATAAATTTTATTCAAAATTCTGACAAATTTTCTATCACCTTGACTGCTATTTTTACTCAATTTCATGCCAAGTTTTACATTAAAAATTCTATCCAAAGCTAAAAAATATGTTGCCGCCGACCAGTCAGTTTCAACTTCAATATTTCTATTTATAGTATTACTATTTATAGAATTATTTTGTAAAATCTCGCAAATTAAATCATGATTTTTTGCAATCAATTTAACATAAATTCCGAACTTTTTTAATACATCTTTTGTTATGTTTATGTATGTTTGTGAGACAATATTTTTTGCAACAATTTGTCGTAATCCAATGTGGTTCGCAAACAATAAAATAGCCGTCAAAAACTGACTGCTTTTGCTACAATCAATTTCAATATTTTTGTTTTCACGTGTTAATCCGCTAACACGAATTGGCAGGCAATTTTCTTTACCGAGATATTCAACTTTTTTACCAAATTTTACAACTGCATCAACCAAATTTTTGATCGGCCTTTCAAGCATTTTTCCATTTGCAGTAATTTTTACATCAAAATCAAACAAAACAGATAAACCAATTACGAACCTTGTTGTCGTACCTCCAAGCCCACAATTTAGTAGATCTCCATTTGGTTTTTGAAATTTTCCGCCGTTTCCAACTATAATTATTTTTTTATTTTTCTTGTCATTTTTTATATCAACACCAAGCCGTTTTAGCACGCTAACAAGCTCTTTAACATCATCACAAATATTATTCACATTTGATAAAATCGTTTTACCGTGATAACACGATGCAACGATTAAAGCTCTGTTCAAATAGCTTTTTGACGATGGTAAATCAATTTTTATTCCAGATTTTATTGCATCAATTTTTAATATTTTTTTCATAAAAATATTCTTTCAAAACTTCTTTTATTTGATTTTCACAAACATCAACATTATATTTGCAAACCCCTATTTTAGTAGGCAAAACCATTTTTATTACTGCATTTTCGTTTTTCTTATCCTTCTTAATTATCCTCAAAATTTCATCAATTTTGTCGCCAAAAATTCTACATATAGTGATACTATTTATAGTATTTTTAAAACCAAATTTGATTAAAGTTTTTACAATTTTCTCAACTTCATTTTTTGAAATCATCTTCATTTTTTCTGCAATTTTTGCCTCAATAACCATTCCAAGCGCGACAGCTTCGCCATGCAATAAAGGCGTGTCAGTGCTCATTGCAACCGCTTCAAAAGCGTGCCCAACTGTGTGTCCGAAGTTCAAAAGTTTTCTGATATTTTTTTCCTTAAAATCTTTTTCAACAATATATTTTTTGATTTTCAACGAACGAGAAATTATTTTTAATAACTTTTTTTTATCATCAATTTCATTACAGCGTGTTAACATGTTAAAGTATTTTTTATCAAAAATTATTGCATGTTTTATGATTTCTCCGAACGCAGAAATATACTCTCTTTTTTCAAGAGTTTGCAGAAAATTTACATCAATTATCACAGCTTTTGGATGCCCAAAAACGCCAATAATATTTTTGATTTCACCAAAATTAACGCCGTTTTTGCCCCCTATTGAAGCATCCACCATAGCTAAAAGCGATGTCGGGCAGTTGACATAGTCAATTCCGCGCATATAAACAGAAGCCGCAAAGCCACCCAAGTCAGTAATCATACCGCCTCCAATGTTGATTAAAAGCGATTTTCTATCGGCACCAAACCCGGCCATTTGCTCCCAAATTTTCTTTGCAGTTTCAATGTTTTTCACACATTCTCCGCTGTCAACTTGGATGATTTTTTTTGTTTTTATCACACTATTAATCTCATTTTTCCATAGATTATAAATCTTTTTTTCAGTCAAGATGATAACGCTTGAATAGCTGGCAAAGTCAACATATTTAGTGATATTTTTCAGCTCACCAGAACCACAAATTATATTATATCCACAACATTTTATTTTCATATTTTTATCATTTTTTACAAACTAAATTTTCAAAAAAATTATGCATATTTTTCAAAAAATTTTGATAATTTATTGAACTTTTTTTCAACTCAAAAACTGCTCTCAAGCTTGGATTAAAAAGTTCTTTTTTTATGTCAAATTTTTCTTCAATCATAATGCTTTTATTAGCTAAAATAACAGCATCCGCGAGTGAATTATTGTCAATTTTTTCTTGCACTTTTTCTAAAAAAACATTCAAAAAATATTCAATATTTTTCTGATTTTTAGTAAAAATTTCTCTCCACATTTGATTATCAATTTTTGAAAAATCATTGTAATAACTTGCCAAAATTAAGTTCTGCAAATGAGATGTAAAAGCCACGGTTTTGTCGTGTATTTTAGCACTTACTTCAACATTTTCACAATTCAAAAAATCATGTAAAAAATCGTTGTAGCGTGTTAACACGTTAACATCAATATTTGCAAAATTGTCGGTTATAATGTAGTTCAAAATTCTCTTTTTGAAAAAATATTTACACGCTGTATCAGAGTTTCCGCCATCCATTTGGTGGATGGAAATAAAGTTTTTGCCATGTATTTTAGCTGTCTCCTGCTTGATTGAACAAATATCAGAAACAATACAATTCTTACAATTTTTTGTCATTTCAAGCATTTTGGCCACTATTTCAGGCACTGTGCGCGGTGGCGTGCAGATGAAAATCACAGAATTATTATAGTCATTTTTCGCGTCATTGCAGTCAAAATTTCCGTCAATAAAATCACAATTTTCCACTTTTGACCTGCTGGAAACCATGATTTTGCCGCCAAAATTATTGACCCGCAATGTGTTTGCAATGCTCTTTCCCATCTGCCCGAACCCTACTATAAAAGCGCTCTCAAAACCCATATTAGATTTCTCTAAACTTGCCGACTTCATCAATTATGTTTGACAATTCACTCACCGTGATGTGCTGCGCGGTATCTGTTGTAGATGTTCCAACTTCAATCAAGACACCATCGTAGAGATATTCACCATTATTAAGCTTCATTCTCATAGCCTCAATAGTGCCTTCAACAATTTTATCACGTAATTTAGGACCGAACGAGTGACTTGGATCAAACATCATGTTGTAGCCAGTGGCATTCTTTACACGTGCGGCGCATTTATGGATTGGCGCATTCCTAAAATCGCCTTTTTCAGCATCATCAACGCCTCGTTGTATCATAAAAATTCTGTTCTTGTCCTCGTGAATTCCAGTATATGTAGCAAGGCCTTTCCACACCTTTTCGAGCGGTGCTGTTTGATTATTTTCCTCGCTGTCTTTGAGAGAAATTCCGAGGTTTTTTGCATTTTTCACACCAATCGCAAAGCCGTATTTTTTTGCATATTCACCCATAATTCCCATGCCCCAGCCAAGTTGATTAACGGAAGGGTTCCATGGCATCAAATTTTGTTTAATACTTCTTGCCAAAACTGGAATTTGCAACGTTGGATCAACAATTTCAGATGCAACAATCATTTTGTTGTCAAGTGCAAGAATTTCCTTGGCAATTTCAACGCTCGGATACTCAATTGTATTTACAATATTGAAATTTCCATTCACCATTTCATTGTAAATTTTCATGTGAACATCAAAATCCATTCCCATGTAGGCAACGTCGTGTTTAAGCTCTGTACGCGACTTCAAACCGACCACGCGAACACCATGAATAGGACGATGACCGCGGCCGTTCAGTGAAATAATGTCCTTTAATTCATGTGCATTTTCTGCGCTTATTGAACAAGGACCGGCAATAATTTTTACAGACATAAAATAAAAAATAAAACTACCAACTTGGCAACCTAAAAACTGCGACAAAATTAAATGGTTTTCGGAACAATGACCTCGCCATCACCGTTCCTTATATGTAAAAATAAAAATAGAAAGCCCCGTTTGCACTGCTAAAAAAACCACGCTTTGCAAACTCCAAATTGGACATCAACGACTTATTGGAAAGCAAAAAAAATAAATGTCAATAACTTTTTTAGTAATTTGGCTATATTGTAAAAATCTATTGACATTAACTAAAAATTTTTACTAACTTGCAAATAAAAAAAAGAATAAAATTTTAATCATATGATGTCAGAAAAAAAACCAGCGGCAGCCGAGAGAGAGAGAGAGAGAGAGAGAAGATTCTTATTTACTAAGTTGAATTTGAAAAAGTCTTGTTTATTGGTAATATGCTTGTTTTTATTTGTTGTTATAGCAAACTTGTCAATAGGTATAGTGAATCTTTATCCGAAATTTAAAAATTGTCCTAATGTTATAGAGCTTCATTGTGGCATGGGTAATCAAATGTTTATGTATGCTTTTGGTAGAGCTTTAGAGGAGCAAACTGGAAAAAAAGTGTGCTATGATGTTTCGTGGTTTAGAAATCAAAAAAAATATAGAGAAAACCATGAAGTCTTTGATGCGTTTTCTAATTTTAATATTGCCAATGCAAAAAAAATTTCTTATAGACCAGATATTTACTACAATAAATTAGCTAAAAAAATTTTAATACTATTTTATCATAAATTAGAAATGAAGTTTGGGGCACCTTATGATAGAAGTTTAATGTTTAGTGCCAAAAGATACAGTCGTAATATTTTAACTTTTTCTAATTATCCATTTAACCTCTATTATTTTAATAAATATAATAAGGAAGTGTTTAATGATTTTACTTTAAAAACACCACTTGATGAAAAAAATAAAAAAATGTTGGAAGAAATAAAAAAGCATAAAAATTCGGTATCAATTCATATTAGACGAGGGGATTATTTAAAGACTGGTTCTGTCTCCCGTATTTGCACAATTGATAATTACTACAACAAAGCATTAAAGATCTTTGAAAAAATGGATGATGTACATTATTTTATTTTTTCTAATGATATAGAGTGGACGAAAAAGAATTTAAAAACAGAAAAACCAACGACATATGTAGATATAAATGATGAACAACACGGATATCTTGATTTAGAATTGATGAAAAATTGTAAACACAATATTATTGCAAATAGTACATTTTCATGGTGGGGAGCATATTTAAATCAAAATCCTGATAAAATTGTTGTTGCACCTCAAACATATTGGGAAGGTAGTTATGGATTGCCCATCCAATATCCTGATGATTGGAAAATAATTGAAAATATTCCACTTGTAACTGTTATTGCTAGAAGTTTTGGTTAAAAAAAGATAACAATACTTGATACTTGTGTTTTTTGTCGTTATATTTTTTTTATTAAATGGTTTTTGCACTTTTAAGTCTATGAGATATACGATGTACTTTTTCAATAGATTTTTACAAAAAAAGCAAGTAATTTTATCAACAATCTTACTCTACTTCATAAAATGTATCTAAACTGCAAAATATGTATAAAGATGCAATAGAAGTGCAAATTATTGATAATTACAAATTATTTATATTAAAATTATTCATCAGAAAGAGTTGCTTGACATTAAAAATCAACCAGCCACCATCTGTGCATGACTTCAATACCAATGGTAGTGGAACAGAGTGCGCGCGGCGAGCGGTCGTATGACATCTACTCGCGCATGCTGAAAGACAGAATAATATTTTTATCAACTGACTTTGAGGACAACATGTCATCATTAATTGTGGCACAGTTGCTGTTCTTGGAGAGCGAAGATCCGGACAAAGACATATATTTATACATCAATTCACCTGGTGGTGTGGTGACTTCTGCACTTGCTATTTACGACACAATGCAATTTATCAAGCCAGATGTTGTGACTATTTGCATGGGACAAGCATGCTCGGCTGGTTCTTTGATTTTGATGGCAGGAGCAGCTGGCAAAAGATTTTGTCTTCCAAACGCAAGAGTGATGATTCACCAACCAAGCGGGGGGTTCAAAGGTCAGGCAACGGATATTGAGATCCACGCCAAAGAGATGATGCTTACCAAGCAGCGTCTTAACGAGCTCTACGCCAAGCACACCGGCAATCCTATTGATGTAATTAAGGAAAACATGGAACGTGATAACTTTATGTCAGCTCAACAAGCACTTGATTTCAAACTCGTAGATCACATCGTTAGTGACAGAAATGACATCATGAAATATCTCCCAAAGGATGAGGAAGAGGAGGAGTGATTGTAAAATCTAAACTTTATATTTGTTAACATCAACGTCTGGTTCATAACTCTCAAAGTTAAACTTGATTGATATTGTAAATACTCATTGGTTATTTCTACTGCTACGTTCAATAAAAATTATCTTGTTTCATTCTTAATATTCCCTTGAAAAATAAAATAAACCTTTTCTGTTGAGCTATGGAATTGAACGACATTTTGGCCGAGGCACAAGATAAAATCAATGGTTGTGAGGACATAAATACTCTGTTGCATGATGTGAAGTCATCTATTTTTGGTAAAAACAGTGAATTAACGAAGATTTTTGCAACAATGAAAGATTTGACCCAAGAGGCAAAAAAAGAGCTCGGCCAGAGGATTAACACAGTCAAACAGGAGATTGAAGCCGTTCTTGAACAAAAGCGTGCAGAATTGGAGCAACGAGAGCTTGAAAAGAAGCTTCAAAGCGATACCTTGGACGGAACGCTGCCATGTCGCCAAACGCCAAAGGGCGGTATGCACTTAATTACTAAAACAGAGGCTGAACTGTGCGAAATATTTACAAAATACGGATTTACGCTTGCAGATGGCTTTGAAATTGAGGAAGATTTCTACAACTTCACAGCATTAAACGTGCAGAAAAATCATCCTGCGCGCCAAATGCAAGACACATTCTATTTGCAAAGCAAAAATGGGAATGGCGAGAATTATCTCCTTCGCACACATACAACATGTGTTGATGCCAGAACGGTCATTGAAAACAATCTTCAACCGCCGATTGCACTGATTTCATGCGGTAAGACTTTCCGTTGCGACAGCGACAGGACACATAGTCCAATGTTTAACCAGTTTGAAGGTCTCATGATTGATAAAGGATTGAGCTTGGCAAGCTTAAAATTCTTCCTGATGACTATGCTGAAAGAGTTTTTTGAAACAGATAACATCTGTCTGCGCATGCGCCCAAGCTACTTTCCATTCACTGAACCATCGGTTGAAATTGATGTTGGATATTCCATGTCTGACAATCAAATCAAGATTGGAGGAAGTGAGAAATGGCTGGAAGTTCTTGGCGCTGGTATGTTGCATCCAAATGTGCTAAAAAATATGAATATTGACAGTGAGAAATATACTGCTATTGCCTTCGGTTGTGGTGTTGAACGCTTTGCTATGTTAAAATATGGAGCAAATGACATTAGGGAATTTACTGCAAACAAAGGAGCTTGGTTGAAGCATTATGCGTGTGCGGGGTTTGAGTGTTAACCACGCGATTTCTCTTCTTCCTTTTTCTTATCATTAACCGTCTCTTTGCTTATCCCAGCATTACCATTATTGACTTCTTTTGGTATCTTATTATTATGATCATTCACTAACCTATTTTTTTGTTTAATTAAATTGTTTGTCATGACAATGTAGACAATTCCCCCGATAATTCCACTAAATAGTAACATCAGAATTGCTTTGAAAACTTTTCCAGCAGTCCATCCACGTTCTTTCATCTGTTTGTTTTGATTTTGAGGTTCGTTTCTGTCTCTGATATGAATTTTGTCACCCATATTTTATATGACGATTATAATAGATAATAAAAAAAATAAGCAAGAATTTTATTCTGTTATGCGTTGCACTGCTATAAGCCACGCCATCGCGGTTTGTATCTTGCTCCTCGCTTTGCTCCTCGCACAAACGCACTCCGCTCCGCGCACTACATAAAACTTGCAATTTAAAATCTGCATGTCATTCAAACATTTACTATGTTTGTCGCAGTTGATGTAAATAATTTGGAAATAGAGTTTGCCATTTTGGATGACACCGGCAAGATTACATCAAGATTTAGCATATCTGCACTTGATAAGAAGACAGGCGATCAATATACAACGGAAATAAGAAATGTTTTTGACTACTTAAAAATTGATAAAACGAAGATAAATTACGCTGCAATTTTGAGTTCTGTGCCAAAGTTCTGCCACATTTTGAAGGAGTTTTTTATAAGATACATCAAAATTGAGCCAGTCATAATTGAAAATTCATCCATTCCGCTTTCATGCGACAACATTGACAAAAATGACGTTCCAACCAGCATTTTGTCGGCTACTTATGCTACCACAAAGCTATATGGACCAAATGTTGTAGCCATAACTTTTGATGCTATTACGACATTCGGTGTAGCAGTCAATGGCTTGTTTGTTGGTTATACAATCTATCCCGGCAACGAGATTTTGGCCACAGTCATCCATGAAAAAATCACTGACTACCCAGAAATAGTAGTGCAGTCAACACATAACATCTTCGGGAAGAACAAATACAGCGCGCTGAACTGTGGAATATTCAATGGCTCAATGGGCGCATGCGACAACATCGTGAATGGCATTTTGGAAGAATTCAAAAACAAGGAGTTTAAAGTCGTGGCAAGCTGCAAAAACCCAGAGCTGCTGCAATACAGCAAAACCATCAACATAATAGACCAAGATTTGAATATCAAGAGCATTGTTGAGAGCGCAAAATATCAGCTATTTGCATTATAGTTTTGTAATTGTATAATTAGCTGTGCGAAGAATTTTAAATTCAGTTTGCAAGATTACATTTTTAGCATGCGTAGTAGTATTCAACTGCTCGTTTGACATACTTGAAGATGTAGTTTTTAACTTCACAAAAACAACCGATGTTCTATCCCATGATGACATGCTGTCAGTTGTCAAAGATGTAAAAAAAATATCCGATACGAAAAGTGAGGATGTAATGGATCAAATGCCTATAATTCCATCAGGTAAATCAGAAAAAGTCATGCCAGATCTTGGGCTAAACAAGACATTAAACTTAGATTTTACGAATAGTTTAGTAGAACAAATTTCAGCAACACCAAATGTTAATTATTTAACCGGCCAAAAAACTGCCGAAGAAGCAGCCAAAGATAAGTCATCTGGGTTAAAAATAGATTTTATTGGCACCGGCACAGAGAATTTTAATATGTTTCTTGATGCTCCAAAGGTTCCTAATATGCAGAAAAACCCAATTGTAAAGCCAGAAAGTATGGATATTCCAGGATTAGATGGAGTATTGCCGATTGACTTAACTGCACCATTTGATAGCAAAGTCCATGACAGTTCAAGTTTAAAAATTCTCAAAGTTGTTGACATAAGCAAGTCGCCATCAGGAATTTTGGAAAGTACACTGGACAGCAAAGTTCTTGATGTACTGCCGTGATTTGTATATTTTTAGATTTTGCGCCAGCGCGGAGCGCGTTTGTGCGAGGAGCAACGCGAGGAGCGAAATACAAACCGCGAGGGCGTGGCCTCGGGCGACGCAAAAAGAAAATTTTAACAAAGTATTTCATAGATATTGGAAATACCAAATGTTTTTAAGATTTTTGCTTCCAAGTTTTCCATTTCACGTCGTTCGTCTTTACTGATGTGGTTGTATCCAAGTGTATGTAAGGTTCCATGCACAAAAAGATGCCACAACCTATCATTGAATTGTTTGTTGAATTTTTCAGCTTCTTCTGCAATTTTACTATAACACAAAACAATCTCTCCAAGATAAAGATCATTGCCTATAAATTTATTCTCATTCTCAAATGATAGAACATTGGTTATACAATCTTTTCCATAAAATTTCTTATTATACTCGATCATTGTTGTATCATCAACAAAGCTTATATTCACGAACACTTTATTTGCAACAATTCCAACACATCGCAAACATTCATTTATAATTTTCTTTATATCATCCTGTGAAATCGCATGACCATTCCAAATCTTGTTAACAAACTTATCTACTATGATCTTTGCCATTTTTATCTCAAATTTGGACACATGCAAGTTAAAATTTCATCTGGACTATAAACAATATTCGGATCAAAACCCTCACCCGTTAATCCACTTACTGTGCTTGGAAGAAGAAATAAAGCCAAAGTTTTTGGAGCAAAAAATAGACCAACACCAATAGCGGTTGTAACAATTTCTTGCCACTTCAATTTTCCATTTGTGAAAGCCCAAGCAGACATCATTATACTAAAAGTCGCAATAGAACGCCCTATTCTCCCTTGCATAAACATTATTACCTCGCAAATTGTCGCAAATGCAGGATTTATCTCATTAACTCCGCACTTTAATGCAAATGCTTTAATTGAATAGAAAGCAAAAAAAACGCATGCAACTGATAATACTTTTAAGTTTAGAATTTTAAACAGAGCACACTCAATCTTCATCAATGTCTTTTCCAAAAAAGATAGCACATTGAAATGTTTTTTGTAAAAATTTTATTTTCAATATCTATTTTTTATTCATGTTGATTTGTTTGGTGGTGCTTGCCCGAGGCCACGCCCTCGCCGTTTGGCTGCGCCTCGTTCCTCGTCGGCCAAACG
>CAMNMI010000002.1 GCA_946544555.1 uncultured Rickettsiales bacterium | reverse complement strand
TAAAATAGTCAATCGCAACTTCTTGCGAGCCACACATGCCTTCCAGCCAAGCCACTTCATCAGCCGGTGCAACAACATTACCAATGGACTTTGACATCTTCTCACCGTCCTTCACCCACCAGCCATGCGCGAAAATCTGCTTTGGCGAGACCCGTTTGAGCTCTTCAATGTCAATCTCCTCATCAACCTTGTGGTAAAGCCCATAAATCAAGCTCTCCCAATAAACCGCATGAAAGCGCACAATTTCCTTTCCCATTATATGGATGGTTTTGGCATTGTTCCAGTATCTATCAAATTCTTCTGCACCGTCTCCACCGAGCGCCGAGAAATAGTTAAACAGTGCATCAATCCAGACATACATCGTGTGGTTTTTGTCGGTCGGCACCTCAATGCCCCATGCAACACTCTTCTTTGGCCGCGAGACACACAAATCGTTCAGCACATTTTCTTCCTTTGGCTCTAAAAAAGACAACACCTCCTTGAACGCGCCCTTTGGCTGCAAGATGTCATTGTTTTTATACATCTCATACAGCGCGCGCTGGAACCGCGACAACTTGAAAAAATAGCACTCCTCCGCTTGCCACTTGACTTCTGCACCCGTTGGCGCCTTGCCGTCAACCAGCTCGGTCTCCGTGAAAAATGTCTCATCGCGGACAGAATACCACCCCTCATATTTTCCTTTGTAAATCCAGCCATTTTGCTCCAATCGGCGCCACACATCTTGCACGAATTTCACATGTTTTTCATCGGTTGTGCGTATCCAATTTTGGCCATTTTCAAAGTCATTTTTGGCATGTATCAAGTCAAAATCCACGACCATTTGCTTGAATTTAGCAGATACTTTATCACAAAATTCCTGTGGCGACACACCGTTTTTCTCGGCACTCTGTTGCACTTTTTGGCCGTGCTCATCTGTGCCAGTCAAGCATCGCACATCGCAACCAATATTCCTATAAAGTCGCACCAAAACATCAGTTGACAAAGTCGTGTAGAAGTGCCCTATGTGCGGTTCGCCGTTGACGTAATAAATCGGAGTTGTGATATAGACATTCATAACAAACCAGCTTTAACACCCAATTCTATGTATTTTGCAACCTTGAACATTGTCAGTTCGTCCATGAATTTTGGCACAATTTGTATGCCGATTGGAAGGCCGCTCTCGCCATCAAAGCCGACTGGAACACTTGCGCCAGCCAGCCCAGCAATCGCTGAAGGAATTGTGTAAAAGTCATTCATTTTCATTTCAATGGAGCTCAGATTGTCGTTCAAACCGAATGCGACCCCAGTGGTTACTGGCATCAGCAGCACATCAATCTCGCTGAATGCTTTCTGGAAATTCTCGGTTATAACCCTCCGCACCTTCATCGCGCGCACATATGAATTCTCGTAATTTTCCGCCGACAGCACATATGCACCAGTCAACACGCGGCTCAAAACCTCCTTGCCAAAGCCATCAAACTTGGTGTTGGAGTAAATATCGGCCAGTTTGTCGCCTTTTTCACGCAGTCCGTAGCGAATTCCATCAAACCGCGCCAGATTTGAGTAGGCCTCGGCCGTCGTGATTGTATAATAAACTTCAATTCCTTTGTCCATGTGCTCCACGCTGATTTCCTTGATTTTAGCGCCTTTGCTCTCTAAAAACTTGGCTGCGCACATCCAGTAATCATTCACGCTTGGTAGATTTGCATCGCTCTTGCACTCCACTGGCAGGCCAATAACCATGCCGCTCAAATCCACTTTTGACAGGTCGTTTATCGCCGCCACCTCGCCAAAATTATTCATCGCTCCATCCGCAATCATCGTGCTGTCGTTGGCGTCTTGGCCAGACATTATGTCAAGCACCAGCGCGGCATCGTCAACGCACTTGGCAAGCACTCCCGCTTGGTCAAGCGAGCTTGCGTATGAAATCAATCCATGACGCGAGCATCGGCCATAAGTCGGACGCACGCCGACCAAATTGCAGAATGACCCCGGCTGGCGGATTGACCCTCCTGTGTCGCCGCAAATGGAAACATTGCATAAATCCGCTGCAACAGCCGCCGCGGAGCCCCCTGATGAGCCACCGGGTGTGAGTTTTTCGTCTGGTCGCCGTTTGTCGCGATATGGATTTATGGCTGGCCCGAAGTGGCTTGTGAGTGTGGATGAACCCATTGAAAACTCGTCCATGTTGTTCTTGCCAATGACGATTGCGCCCTCATTTTCAAGGCGCTCCCATACAGTTGCGCTATATCCAGGGACAAAATTTTCAAGCATTTTTGATCCGCAAGTTGTGCGAATTCCTTTCGTGCAAAACACATCTTTGACACCAAAAACCACACCTGCCAAGCGGCCGCCAACCTCGCCTGCATCCACTTTTTTTGCTCGCTCCAACGCGCTGTCAAATGTTGTCGTGATGAACGCATTCAAGTCGCTTTTCTCAATCTTTTCCTGAAACGCTTTGACGCCTTCCACTGCGGAAAATTCGCCATCCTCCAACCCTTTTTTGTAGCCAATCACGCCAAGTTTTGTCAAGTCAATAGTCATCGTTGCTCTTTTAGCATATTTTCATTAAAATCAAGACAAAAATTACTTCATATTTGCTGTGATTTTTCTGCCAAATTCATTGCAAGGTTTTTCAATAAATCTATAAATAAAATAACATATTGGTATCATAGCAGAATACAATAAAAAGAAGCAATATCTGTTACTTATTGAACAATAATTTTTTAAATGTGGCCAAATTAATATTGGCACAATTGCATGCAATAAAAACATTGGATAGGATATTTGTGCAAAAAATCTGACAATTTTGTTGTTACCAAGTTCTTTATGATATGTAAGTAAATACAACATCAACAGACCGCCAATTACGTATCTACTGTGATAATTTTTGAATGCTATTGGTAGAAAAATAAATAATGAGATGATGATAAAGTGTTTTTTTGTTATGTAATTTTTGTTATAATAATACGAAGCCATGCCAAAATAAAATGGTAATATACAGGTTAATGTTTGCAACATTGCACCATAAATATGAAATTTTTCATGTAAAATTTTCACTATGATTAATGCAACAAGAGATAAACCTACAATAAAATTTATTCTTACTTTATGAGATTTTGTGATTTTATAAGTTAATATCAGCAATATGTAAAAAGTAAAATCAACACAAATCGTCCAAGTTGTTATTATGTATAAATAGCTTTCTAAATTGCGATCGTTGCTTGGAAAAAATTGCGGAACAAAAGTTAAATTAATCAACATATTTTTAAAATTTATATTTAAACTTCCTATTTGATGTCTACCTTGTGCTAAACAAAATAAGCATGACATGCTGAGGATAAAAATAATTGTCGGATATAATCTAAAAAGCCTTTTGATTAAAAACTTTTTTACAGATTGTCTTTCAAATGACATTGGGATAACAAAACCAGATATAAAATAGAAAATCGCCGTTCCCGCAAGTGCTGACAACAATCCTTTGTCTAATTTGCAATGGAAAAAGTAATGCCACAACACCAGCAAAAAACTTGCCAAACCGCGCATTAGGTCAAACACGTATATCTTTTCGTCTCTCTCTCTCTCTCTCTCTCTCGATGAAGACATGCTTTCTTTGCATTTTATTTATTATTCCAACTTGCGACAACTGTTTCGCCACAAACCAATCTTTGACCTGCGAGGACTTCAACTTTATAGCGTTTTGGGATGTAAAGTTCAATGCGGCTACCAAATTTTATCATTCCGTAGCGTTCACCGACTTTGCAAACTTCGTCTTTTTTGACATCACAGACAATACGGCGCGCAACAAAACCCGCTATCTGGACGATGCAAATTGTGTCGCCATTTTTGGCCTCCATAAGCACCAAATTGCGTTCGTTGTCTTTACTTGCTTTGTCAAGTGAAGCATTGATAAAAGTGCCCTTGATGTATTCAATTTGCTTGATTGTTCCGTCCACTGGAATACGCTGGACGTGCATATCCGTAATATTCATGAATGTGCTGATTTTTGTATATTCCGAACTGTCATCAGAGTTCAATTCCTCCGGCAAGCTGGCTGTTTCAATCTTTAGAATCAGGCCATCGCAAGGGGCAACAACGACATTTTTTCTGTCAGGAAGAACGCGCTCAGGGTCTCGGAAAAACCATATCGTAAGCATCAAGAAGAACAGTAAGGTTGTTGTTAAAAATCCAAGACCAGTGCAGATGAGTGAGATAAAACATGCCGCAATGACAAAATATATTATCTTCACGCCGTGCTTTGAAATTTTTACATCAACACAATGCCCTAATTTTACATTGCAAGGATTGAATTTTTTTACGATTGAAAACGCTCTTTTGACTACTTTGCCTGCCTGCCCTTTGGCCTTGACAAGACGCTTGTTGATATCTTTTTTATTCATAATAACTTACAAATAAAAAAACATCAATTTGTGATTGAAATTTCAACGCCAACACCTGACAAAATCTCCACTTTTGACAATTCATCAATTAATGCAGGGGTGACGCCCAAGATGCGAACAAGGCGAGTGTAAGTGGTTTTGACAAACTTCTCCATTGACTTTTTGTTGACATGTGGAGAGCGGTTAACGGTGAACTTTTCAATCTTTTTAGGCATTGGGATTGGTCCACAGACAACACCTCCGACATTTTTTACAGAGTTAACAAACGAAACAGTTGCTTTGTCAAGCAAATTGCTGTTGTAAGCCCTCAATTTTACATTTATATTGTGCAATTGTGCTACCATATAAACCATCCTACACACGCAAATTTTTATTTGCAAGAACTATTTTATACTACTCGCTCTGTGATGTATAATACTTGATTTTTTTATGATTTATTTTTATGAATGAAAATAAAACTTGTAAATTAAAAAATGATTGTGATATAAACAACATGGAAACTGATTTACAATCAGAAGTAAATGATTTCAAATGCAAGAGAAACATTTTACAACCAATTTTAGAAGCTACATCTAATTCTATACAAGCAAATGCCACTAATGTATATATCCAAATTTATTGCAATAAAGAAATTTTTACACAAAAAAGTGATAATAAGTTTAACATAACATATTTAGATATAATTGATAATGGTGATGGTTTTACGGAAGAAAATATTAAAAGATTTGTTAAATTAAAAAAGCGAACACCAGAAGATAAAAATAAAAAAGGTTGCAAGGGAGTTGGTAGATTGTCATATTTGAAGTTTTTTAATACAATAAAATATGAAAGTATGACAAAAGACAATAAATATGTCACCTTTACTTTTGATTACAATTTTGATAAAAATAATATTAAAATCGAAGATCTGAAAAACAATAACAATAACCGTAGAACAACAGCAAGTTTTTATCGTAAAACAAAAAATGATAAAACAAAAAACGATAAACAATATACTTTACAACAAGTCAAACAAGCAATTTTGGATGAGTTAATGATTATGTTGTATTTTTACAATTATACTCAAAATAAAGAAATAAACATTAAATTATCTGTTGGTTATAAAGAAAAAGATGATAATTTTATAGAACTTGAGACGCAAAATATTGGTAAAAATGATATTCCTCAATTTAAAGATGACATATCTTTTGATATAAAATATCAAGACGGAACCCATAAATTTAATCTTTTATATTATATCAAAGATTGTAAAAATGGTGGTTTTACAAAAACTTCTTATTGTGCAAATGAAAGAGAAGTTTGTGAATTTTTCAAAAGTGATGATGGGTTTAAATTATATCAAAATGATAAAAAGAAAATATATTTGTTATTGACTTCTTCTTATTTTGATGACAATGTAAATAATAGCCGTGATGATTTTAACATAATGCCGAAAAGGGTAAATTTGCTCCCTGTAAGTTTTGAAATGATAGATAAAGAATTAAAAAAAGCAATTTCGGAGTTATTCAAAAAAAATAACATAAACACCAATAATAATTGGGTACAAAAAATTAAAGAAAAACAACCATTTTTAGCATATTATTTAATCAATTCACAGGAAAGCAACATTGTAGATAATGACAAACTTATTGATTATGCTTATAAACAAAAAGAAAAAGATTTAAGAGAATGTTTTGATAATTTTAATAAAGATAAACAAGGCAACAAACAAGAACAAGAAAAACTTTTTAATAAAGTATTCTCAACAACACTTGCTGAATATATGACTTTGAGACAACAAAAACTCAAAGAACTTGGTGAAATGATAAAAGATAAAGAAAAAAATGAAGATAAAATACACAACTTTATATTTCCAAAAGGTGAGGTTTTAAAAGATAATGATGAATTTGAATTTTTAAACAACATCCATTCAAATAATCTATGGCTTTTTGACGATAGATTTATGAATTATAAATATGCTTTTAGTGATAAAAAGATAAGTGAGATTAAAAGTAAGATTGGTGATAATACAAGCACATTTGAAGATGGTAATGAACCAGATTTTGCAGTAATATTTGATGACAAAAATAAACAAAGATGCATAAGCATTGAGTTAAAACCGTTTGATTTAAATGAAGAAAAAATTAAAAAAGGTTTCACACAAATGATAGATTATTGTATCGCTTTTGATGAAAGCAATACAATTAAAGAAAATTGGTATTATTTAATAACAAAAATAGATGAAAGAATTGAAAAATGGGTTGAAAAACTTGGTTATAAAAAAATTGTTTCATCAACAGGAGATATTTGGATGCTTTATAACGAACAAGGAAGATTTATTGTTGCAGATATAGAAACTTTAAAAAACGAATGCGCAGCAAGACACAAACTTTTCTTTGAAATTCTTGAAAAAGAGGTTGAGATGTATGGAAAAAATAATAACCTATAAATTCACATATTTCTCAAAACACATCCTCTTATTCCTAACATCAATATTTCTATAATAACAAGCATTATTTAATAATGCTGTAAATACATCAATGTTATCTTTTACATTTTTGAAATACTCAACATAATAATCCAAGTATTTAGTGGCAACACCATTAAATCTAATCATAAACTTTTTGAGATGTGAGTGAAAGCTATTAATTGTATTCATGTGATATACTTTGCTTTGTGGTTTGCCGAATTTCAATGACTTCAACCTTACATCATGTAAGTTCCTATATGTCCTATTTCCATCTGTAATTAAAATACTGTCTTTTATCAAGTGTCTTTGTAAGAGTAAAACATCATCCTTTTCCAAACCACCAAACCCAACAGGTTTTGTAAATGATGATTTATTTCTGTCTATTGCTGTTAATACACATATTTTAGTTTTCTTGTCTCCTACATAACTTGAATATCCACGTTTTCTTGCTTTTCTTGTCATTTTTCTTGATCCTTTTTGTGACTCCTCAAAAAATGTCTCGTCTGCTTCTACAATACCTCCGAGTTTGTTATTATCATCTTTTTTAGTGAGAACTTTAAGAATTTTATGTCTCCAAAAGAAAGCAGTTTGCAATTTAATCTTGCCATCCATTTTCTCTACAATCTTACGAAGTGACAAACCTTGTGAAAATAGCTCAATGTATTCCTGCCATAGTTGAATTGATTTTCTTGTGTGGAAAAATATTGTATTAGTTCTAATAGAATAATTTTTATGGCAGTTATTACATCTAAATTGCTGCGCTTTACCTGTAAAACCATTTTTACATATCTTATTACTTCCACAGTGAGGGCAGTGATGATTGTTTGATAATTTCAAGTAGACATTTTGTTCGTTTGTTTTATTGTTTTCAAGATTACAAAGCATTATTAATTCTAATCTCTCTTCTTCTGTCATTTGTTTGATTTGCTCTCTTACTTTTTCAATGTTCGTCATATTTCTTACAGCTATTTTATAGCATGTTGTTTTTAAATGTCAAGTATTATTCATTACAGAGCGATACTACTCTTTGTCAAAGTGGTTGAAAATAAAAATCATCAAACCAACACCAAGCATGTCAAAAATTTGTCCCTCTATCTTGTGCGCAGACATGTTGCACTTGGAGGATGACATCAATTTTTTGAAGGCAGAAGGCATAAATTTACTCCATATTGACATAATGGACGGGCATTTTGTACCGAGAATTGAACTGGGACAACAATTCCTGCGCGCATGTGCTACAACTGGAATGACGATGGATGCCCACCTGATGGTTGATAATCCACGTGAACAAATTGAAAAAATGGCCGAGTTTGCAGACATCCTGACATTTCACTACGAAGCAACCAGTGGTGTCAATGAATGCATCGAACTTGCCAAATTGATAAATTCGTTTGGCAAAAAAGCAGGAGTTGCAATCAAACCAAAAACGAACATTGACGTAATTGAACCCCTGCTTGATAACATCAATCATTTTTTAGTAATGTCGGTTGAGCCAGGAATGTCAGGACAAAACTTTATTTTAGAAACCCTGGATAAACTCATAGACCTTGGCAAAATGCTTGGCATACGCAAAGGTGGCAATTTTACTGTGCAAGTAGACGGAGGAATTAATGCATCAACATTGCCTCTTGTTGCAGATTTTGTTGACTTGGCTGTTGTAGGTAGTGCCTTATTCAACAAATCAGGTGAAGATAGAAAATCTTTCATACATGAATTAGATACCATATTTAACAATGCTAATAGATAGTAATAAAGTTAAATATAATGGAAGTATAAATTTTGAAATATTTCATACAATTGCAACCAAAGAAGAGCTTGAATGTGTCTACAACGGCAAGAAGACACTGATTTCAGTTACGCCAAAAGATGATGCTATTTGCATTACCCGTGAGGACTTTACTAAATTGCTATTAGATGTATTTCACGACTGGATTATAGAGTTTTGTCAAAATACCCGCAAAGGCATGCCAACTGTGAAGAACATTAACTATGCAAAATTTAAAGTTGTTTGTATAACTATATTGGTTTGTGTGTTCCTAATGTTGTCATTTGGTACAACTGCAAAGATATTGCTGATGTTTGCGGTAATATACAACTCATGCTGTCTATTATGCAAATGCTGGATGGTGTTATCCTCATGGTTGAGAGGCACTCTAAAACAAGAAGCCAAACAATTTGAGACAGAAGAATATCAAAACTTCAAGAATGAGAGCGACTTGCCAATTTATACCATTCTTGTGCCAATGTTCCATGAGAGCAAGGAAACTATCAACCAGATGTTGAACTCATTGAGAAATATCAACTATCCAAAGGACAAATTGGATGTTAAATTGGTGCTGGAAGAGGACGACCTGCAAACAAGAGATATTTTAAATGATATTCCGTCTCTGGAAGGGTGGATAACCAAACTGTGGGTGCCATATTTTGAACCAAGAACAAAGCCAAAAGCGTGCAATGTTGCCGCTCTCTTTGCCAAAGGAGAATATCTTGTCATATTTGATGCAGAGGACAAACCAGAGCCAGAACAACTCATGAAGGCAATTTATACATTTCGCAAGCATCCAGAAGTTGACATCTTGCAAGGATGTTTGTCGTTCTACAATTATAACTGGAATTTGCTGACTGAATGGTTCAATGTGGAATATACAACTTGGTTTAAATTGACTTTGCCAGAACTATCACGGTTAGGAATTGCTCTGCCACTTGGTGGAACAAGCAACCACATAAGAATGGAGTTTTTGCGCCAACACTTCTGGGATAGTTATCATGTCACGGAAGATTTGGAATTGACGACAATAACTATGTATGAACACAAAAAGACTAATATCATGCATCTTGCCAGTGATACCACAGAATGGTGTGTGGTTGATGTAAAGTCGTGGCTCAAACAACGCACTCGCTGGATGAAGGGATATTTATTGACTTATTACCTCACGGCGTACAATAGACACTACAACTCAAATATTAGGAACGTTTTTCTTCTTCATTGCGTTGTTGGTTACGCAACTGTTGCTTATATTCTAATTCCTTTATTTCTTTGTCTATCACTTCTTGGTTTTTCATCCAATTATCTAATATTTTGTCTAATCTTTCTATCATCTTTTCTATACTACATAACTCTAATCTTTTCTTACGCATATGCTACAAATATTACACACACAATCAATAAGAAGAACCTCAATCAAATATGGAAGTTATTTTTTACACTTATTTTATATCCATTATATTTTTCCCTACATTTCATTACAACATGGCTTGCAGTTGTTGACATTTGGAAGCGACCATTTTACTGGGCAAAGACAATGCACGAGGTGGATGGTAGCAAAGAAAAATGAAAAATAGTTGCGCTGCCCGAGGCCACGCCCTCGCCATTTGGCACCGCTACGCTCCTCCTCGCTGCGCTCGGCGGCCAAATGCGCTCCGCGCCGCGCAACAATTTCACCCTTGCAAATAATATTATTTAGATTAATTAATCCCAGTTTTATTGTGTATCTCCTATTCAGGATAACATTACTATTGACAATCAGCACGATGTGCTCAGTGCTTGCAAGTACATATGCCCGTGCAGAAATTGTCCGCAACATAACAATTGATGGAAATGCTCGCACTGGTGACAACGTGATATTATCCAGCATGCCGTTCAAGGTTGGAGATAACATCCTTGAAAAGGACATAAACGATGCAACCAAACAACTATATGCAAGTGGATATTTCTCCGATGTATCAGTTGACATGGACTACGGCAATGTAGTTGTCAAGGTATTGGAAAGCCCGATTGTGTCTGGAATATATTTCACTGGCAACGGCAAGCTGGGCGACAAAGAAATCAAAAAAGAGCTCCTCTCCAAAGAGATGCAAACCTACTCCAAAAACAAGGTAAAATTTGATTTGGATAGGATGTATTCTGTCTACCAAAAGATGGGTTATCTTGGAGCACAAATAGAGCCAAAGGTTGTCTTTTTGGAGAACAACACAGTTGACTTGATATTTGACATTAAGGAAGGTGATTTGAGCCACATTGATGAGATAATATTCAGCGGTAATGATAACTACTCCGCCCGCACATTGAAGGATATTATATTCTCACGCGAGCGTTCAATGTTTGCGCTGACGGATAAATCAGGACAATTCCAAGAGGATACAATAGCAGAAGACAAGCGTGCTCTGACAGAGTTCTATCAAAACCGTGGATATGCAAAAATGCGCGTTGAAAAAGCATTTGCTACACTGAACAAGGACGACTATAATTTCACACTCAACTTTTTCATAAATGAAGGCAAGGTCTACAAATTTGGCAATAGCAGGATTAGAACCGAGCACACGCCATTCCAGAATAACAACACTCTGCGCAAAGCAATCAAGTCAAAGAACGGAGACAAATTCTCTCTGGAAAAGTTGCAGAAAACAACAGCTGAAATGGCCGAATATCTCAACAGCAATGGCTTTGCAAACGTGGTTCCGACTTATGAACTACATTACGATGATGAAGCACAAACTGTTGATGTGGAGTATGTCCTTAACGCAACAGAAAAGTTCTATATTGACAGGATAAAAATATCAGGAAATGTCACCACAAAAGATCAGGTTATTCTCCGTGAGTTGATGATACACGAGGGAGATATTTATAATGCTAAACTCATTGAAGAGAGCCGCGATCGTCTCTACATGCTGGGCTTCTTCAAAAACGTGGAAATGAAAGAAAACTTCATTCCAAACAGTGATTTGATTGAACTGGAAATAAAGGTTGAGGAGCAACTGTTTGCAAGCTTGAATTTCAGTGCAGGTTGGTCAAACTATTTTGGTATCATTGGAAGTGTCAATGCGCAGATAAATAACCTCTTCGGACGCGGATACAGCGCAGGAATAGGGCTTGAACGTTCAGGTTGGAGTGAGAGTGTCAATGTCAATTTCTATGACCCATATTTCTTCAAGAACTACAATATTGGTATGGGAATAAGCGGATTTGCATCAAAGTTCGGCAACCTCGGCGGTGGAACAAAATATACATCCATGATGCTTTATAAAGGATATTCTTATGGTGGAAACCTGACATTTGGATTTGAACTCGCAACCAGATTGATGTTGCAATTCTCGCTCGGAATGGCACATTATACCTACAAAATGATGGCCGCTACTGGCTTTCAACTATATGACCAACTGCTTGGTTCACGCAACAGCAACACAGTCGGCCTGACACTTACATGGAACAGAATGAACCGTGCACGTTATGCTACAAAAGGTTTCATGTTGCAATACTCAATCACATTTGCTGGACTTGGCATCATGGGCGGACAACAATTCATGCAGAACTCCGCACACTTAGTCGTCAACCATCAGCTATTGGGCGAGGATTTGATATTACACACAGAGCTCATGGGAGGTATAGTCACAAAGCTCAACAAGTCAAAGCAAATTGGATTTGAAAACCTTTACTCATTAGGTGGTTATCAAATGCGCGGATTTAACTTCTTTGGTATTGGTCCACGTATTGCTCGCTATGGCTCAAATGGTTCATACAATACGCTATATTACGCCATAGAGGCACTGCAATATTACTATGCAACACTTGAATTCCGTTCACCTCTCTTCTTACCAAAAGACATTGGAGTATATCTTTCTGCCTTCGTAGATATCGGTTCAGCATGGGGCTTTGCAGGCAAGCTCAACAAAAAGTCATACACCATTGACGGCGTGCAATACAAAGAGAGTGTGCTTGACAGTGCCATGATGCGTATGTCTGCTGGTGTGGCAATCAACTGGCAGTCCCCAATGGGAGAAATTGGTCTTTACTATGCTCGCCCAATTATTAAGAAAGCTTACGATACTCCACTTGAATTTGGTATTAAGTTTGGGGCGCAGTATTGATGATAATAAAATTTATCAAAGATTATACACATAGGTTGTTTGTTGATGTTTTTTTTGCTTTCAAATCCTAAAAGGTTTTTTGATGTATAAAAGCATTAATATAATTAAGTTGACAAACATATTTTTTATTTTTGATTTCCATACATGCTACACTGGTTGCTAAAACATCTTGATTTTGAAGTTCAACTGTTGCGCACATCAGTCCTATCCGACCACGTGGAGCTCGTTCTCAAAACTTCGTTAGTATCAAACTGTTTTGTAGCAATTATATTATTCCTATATCTCATTACCACACTTTATAGCATTGGTTATCTCACATTTGAGCGTGACCATCACAAAATTCGCTTTCACTCGTTTATTGCGTTGTCATCACTCATGGCAATCGGGCTTGCATATTCTGCAAATCTATTCACGGCGTTCATTTTTTATGACTTACTTTCCGTTTGCACCTACATGCTTGTCAAGCATCATGGAGATGAAAACAGTGAAAAGCATGCTCTGACATATGCCTATTATCTCCTTATCCCATCCATGATATTTCTCCTCCCAGCGATAATCTTGATATACAATTTTGCCGGCCACACAAACTTCGTTGTCGGCGGAGTTCTTTGCGGCATACCAATCTCGCAGTTGATGATTAACATCCTCTTCTTCATGTGTGTTTATGGAATTTCTAAAACGGCGATATATCCCCTCCACAAGTGGTTAATTCATGCCATGGTTGCACCTTCGCCTGTGAGCGCACTTCTGCATGCAGTGTTAGTTGTCAAAGGTGGGTTGTTCTTGATGTATAAAGTCATCAATGAGACATTTGGTTTGGAGTTCCTACGTCAGAATATTTACTCATTCAATGGTGTTTATTGGCCGGAGCTCTTGGCCGGTGCAAGTATAATCTTGGCCGCAATTTCAGCAATAGCAAGTGATAACATCAAACAGCGTTTAGCATATTCCACAATCAGCCAAATTGGTTATGTCTCGCTATGCATGTTCTGCTTTACAGATGCATCCATGGACGCCGCAAAAATGCAGTTTGTAGCTCACTCCTTTGCTAAAATCAATCTCTTCTTCTATGCTGGATATTTGATGGCAAGATACCACGCAACAACGGTCAGTGAGTTGAAATTTACCAGAAATCGTCTGCCAGTTGTCTTGTCAATCATGTGGCTTGTGCCTGCTATAAGTTTGATGTCCATGCCAATCACGCTTGGATTTTTGAGCAAACACTCAATGGTTCATGGATTAATCACTGGCCTTAACTTTGCAAGTTTAGCAAACCTGTTTGTATTGATAACAGGAATGTTCCTCTGCATTGCATATTTATATCCACTCATATTCCACATGTTGTCATTTACAACCTCCCAGAATAGAAAAAGAACAGGACAATTCTGGTCAACCTTCTTGGTTTATTTGAGTGTGTGTATTGTTTCAACTTGCACGGTAATATTTGGTATATTATTGAGCTGAAGATTAGATATGAAGATTTTGATTGTGAAATGCATCAATAATTTTTTCTTTTATTAATTGACTGTTTATGGATTTTTGATTAATATAAATTCGTTTAAAAGTTAATTAATATGGAAGAGAAAAATCAAAACAATAATGAGAACAAGAATGTTGTTGCACAACAAAAGGAAAATGTAGTAGTAAAAGAAAAAGATGAAATTGATAAACTAAAAAAAGAGAATGAGGATTTAAAAAAACAAATCGCCAACTATGAGAAGCGTCTTAAGGGGGCCGACTATATTGCAAAAGAAGCTCAAAGGATGCTTGCCGAAACAAATGAGAAAGTGATTAAAGCAAATGCTGAATTGAGTATATTTAAAGAAGGTAATGCCAATCAAAATTTGATAAACAAAATAGAGCAGCTTGAACAAGATCTAAAAGACAAAAACCAAGATATAGCAGTCATTAACAGAGATAAACAAAAACTTATTGGTAGTTATAATTTTTTGCTTGGAAGAAAGAAATTAAATGAAACCGAAATTGAGAGGTTGCAGAATGAAAATTTGAAACTAAGACAAAAGAATGGCGAAGAAGAGATTAACAATTTAAAAAATAAGATATCTATTTTAGAGCAACAAAATCAACAGCTGGCTGATAAAATTACACCTGGAAACGAATCTAAGGATGAGGGTACGCAATATGATGAATACGATGTAAATCCATTCTGCTTATTCAATCCCGAAAATACTATTCCACTAGAAGAAAACAATAATCCTGCAGAATTTTCTGGCAAAAATGCCAATAAAAAGAAAGGTCCTGAAAAGAAATAGTATTTGTTGCGCTGCCCGAGGCCACGCCCTCGCCGTTTGGATATCGCTCCTCGCGTTGCTCCTCGCCCAAACGCGCTCCGCGCCGCGCAATATCACTTTTTCCCTTTCTTTATCTCAAAATCCTCTCCCAGATAAACGTTCCTGACTGTCTCGTTTTGAACTATCTCCTCTGGCTTGCCACTGCAAATAATCCTCCCACCATAGAGAATATATGCCCTATCCACAATCTCCAAGGTCTCCCTAACATTGTGGTCTGTGATGATAATGCCAATTCCTCTGTCCTTCAATTTGGTTATCATGTTCTTGATGTCATTCACTGCAATGGGGTCAACACCAGCAAATGGCTCATCAAGCAACAAGAATGCAGGGTCAATCGCCAATATGCGTGCAACCTCAACCCTTCGGCGCTCACCACCAGAAAGCACACCACCCAAGCTTTTCCTGATGTGTTGAATATTAAACTCTGTCAGCAGTTGTTCCAACCTATTATTGATTATATCTCTGCTTTTTCTTCCTTTACCATACTTTGCTTCCAGAGCGATGATAAGATTGTCCTCTACTGACATCTTTCTGAAAATAGAATTCTCCTGTGGAAGATAACCAATACCAATCTTTGCCCGCATATAAAGTGGAAAACGCGTAATATCCACATCATCCATGATGACACTTCCACTCGTTGCATCGGCAATACCTACAATAATATAGAAAGAAGTGGTTTTTCCTGCACCATTTGGTCCCAGCAGTGCAATAATTTCACCTTGTTCTGCATGGATGTTAAAATCGCTCAACACAACCTTTTTGCCGTAATTCTTGGATATGGACACAGCACTCAACTTGGATTTACCTTTGCTGTTCACCATCATAGAGATTACTCAAAAATGTATTTCACAGATTTGATATATTGAATACTCGTAATAACCGACAGCACCGCGGCAACGCAAAGCAAGCAATTTCCAATGAACAATGCAATCATGTTGGTGCCAGCAATGACTAAAAATAGCAATGAAATCATCTGAGCGGTTGTCTTTATCTTTGCAAGTTTTGAAACTGGTATTGAAACCTTGTCCTTGGCCGCAAATTCACGTATTCCAGAAACCACGAACTCACGGAACAGAATAGCTATTGAAGGTATAACCCAGGCTTTTTCTACTGACACGAGCATCACAATGATTGACATTACTAATACCTTGTCAGCTATTGGATCAAGACAGCGCCCGAAGTTTGATACTACATTGTATTTCCTTGCAATATTTCCATCCAAGAAGTCAGTAATGCAAGCAATGGCTATCAGGACGATTGCAACAATCCTGCTGGCTGTTGTGTCTATCCACATAAATACACAGAAGATTGGCACCAATATTATCCTTATTGTCGTCAGAATGTTTGGAACTTTGGCAATCGTAATCTTCATAAATTACCGCTACAAATTGGAATATCAATTTTTAATTGCAAGAGGTGGATGAGGCAAGAGGCGCGTTGCGTGGCGCGGAGCGGGTTTTTCGTCCGAGCGGAGCCGAGCGGGAGCGAGGGCGGATTGAGCGAGGATGTTAAAAACCGCGAGGGCGTGGCCTCGGGCAGCGCAACGCATTATTTTATTTCTCCGCCACCTAACAATACATCTCCTTTATAAAACACACATGCTTGGCCTGGGGTAATGGCACGAGCAGGTTGGTTGAGGTGGGCTTCTGCATTTGTTCCATTAACATGGATTTTAGCATCAATGAGAGGCGTTTTATCTCGCAGACAAACTTTGCATTCAAAAGAGTTTTGGCTATTCAGCAGGGCGGAGGGTTTTACGAGGAAGTTGACCCCCGTAATTTGCAAACTGTCGGTATAAAGTGTTGGCTCTTCTCCCACATATAGGATATTATTCTGTACATCTTTCTTGACAACATATAGTGGTTCCGTCCATGCAATACCGAGACCTTGACGCTGTCCTATGGTGTATTTCCAAAGGCCTTGGTGCTCTCCGAGATGTTTGCCTGTTGATATATGAAGAACTTCGCCTGTTTTACAATTTTTATCAGTAAGATGTATAGCTTTGAGATATTCCGTATAAGTTTTGCCACCAAAAAAGCAAACATCCTGACTTTCACTATATTGATTTGATGCATTCTGATATGGCAAACCAATCTCCGTTGCAAGACGAAAAACCTCGGCTTTTAGATAATCTCCCAGCGGAAAGAGGATGTCTGGCAAGGCAGTTGCGCGAATATTGTATATGAAATGTGTTTGGTCCTTCAGTGTATCACGCGCGCGGGTGATGCATGGCTGTCCGTTTATTTCCACCTTTTTTGCATAATGTCCTATGGCGAGTTTGGCGTTATTCTTGTGGCAATATTCCAATACACGCCCAAATTTGAATTGTCTATTGCAACTGGCACATGGAATAGGAGTGATATTGTTGATGATCTGGTTGTGGAATTTGTTGATGACTTCTGCCTGGAATGGCTCTCTTAAATCAAGGACGCGATGCTCTATGCCAAGCCAATCACATATGCGCTTTGCTTTTGCGATTGCACCAGTGCAGAAATCACCCAAGTTCATGGTGATACCCACAATGTTTGCATCTGGATATTGTTGCTTCATGAGATAGGCAGATGTTCCACTGTCAACCCCTCCTGACATTGCAATGTAGATATTATCAATTGTATTACTAATTGTCATCTTGCATGATGGAGAATGAAGAACCTGATTGCTCTCTGTCTGTACCTTTACTTAAAAGTTCATCCAAGACATCATTGCTATCTGACATATCCGGCACGTCTTCGTTTTCATCTTTTGCATTCATACGCAAACCTTCTTTTGCACGTTGAATAATACCAGAAATTGTTTGTTCTTCTGTCTTTTTACATTGTCCATTGACAAATGAGTTGTTTTCCAATGACAAAATGTTGTATGTCAAATCACCAACCAAGCTTGCATTGTTGCTGAGGTGAACTCTGTTTGCAATGATTTCTCCGTTGACTGTTCCACCTTGCGCGATGTTCAACTCATTTGCGAAGATTTTGCCTTCAATGTGGCCACCATCCTTGACTGTCAGGACATTTGCGACTATTGTGCCATTAAATGTTCCGCTTGTATCAAATACACCATCAGAGCAAATTTCACCAATAATTTTGACACTCTTTTCCAAAATTGAAACATTTTTACTACCTGCCATAAACAACAAAACAAAAAACTACATTAATCCTCCTTATAATTTATAAATTGCAAAGGATTTACTTGTCGGCCGTGGATGAATATTTCATAATGCACGTGATTTCCTGTGCAACGCCCGCTACATCCTTGCTCTGCGATAATCTGTCCTTCCTTGACTTTCTGGCCAGCTCTGACATGTGCTTTTTTCAAATGCGCATATCTTGTTTTAATTCCATATTTGCTGCTACCGTGTTCTATTTCAACGACATTACCATAACCATTCTTTGTTCCGACAAACGAGACAACTCCTTCCTGAACCGTCTTAACTTTTTTATTCTCAATGACAATATCCAATCCACGGTGGAATGCTCTGACGCCCTTCATGAATGGGTCATGTCTAGTACCATAATGACTTGTAACTCTGTATACTCCGCCTGCTGGTGCACCGATTGGCAAGCTTGACACCAATTTCTCTTTTTCAACCAAGTTTTTGATAGACATTGCATAGTTGGTATTATTAATCTTTACATCGGTTGTATCACCGATTGATTTATTACGACCAAACTTGATTGGCAAGTCAAATTCAAAAGGTCCACCAACACCCTCTGTATTAGTATTATTCTTAACTTCACTTTCCATTGGCGCTAAATTCGTTGCTTTCATGTTGAGTTTTTTAATCTTCTTATTAAGCCGTTCGTTTCTCTTCTCCATTCCACTGTATATTGCAGAAAACTTTCTATCAATTATTCTTTTTGTGCTATCAAGATCCATGTCGTTATTATTTTTGCCTGTTTCAATAGATTGTCTGACATCCAAATATGCTCCAATTTTATCTAACTGATCTTCAACACTTGAAAAATATTGATGATATTGCGCATTTTCTATTCTTAATGCTTTATTTTCTTGTATTATAATCTGATTTTCAATCTTGTTGTAATTAATATATGCATTTGTGCCATATGCTAACAAACCAATGAAAGCGAAAGTGATAGCAATTTGTGTCAATGTGCTAAGATGCAAATAGCGAGTTGTGCTGGCCGTTGTAATAACAAAAGTGCGTTCTGGAAAGATTTTCTCCAAGAATTTTACCTTTTTACTTACAAACATGGCTACATCTTACAAATCTTTTTCTTAATGTCAATACATCAAGCGTAAATTACAATATAAACAAGTATTGAGGCAAGTGCGGCAAGAATGTCATCCAGCATTATTCCAGTGGTATTTTTCATCTTTTTGTCTACTACACAAATTGGATAAGGCTTTAGAATATCAAATATGCGGAATAGTCCAAAGATTGATAGATATTTGGCGAAATCAATCTCTTTTGTGATAAATTGTGCGGTAAAGCATATCCACATGACTGCGAAGATTTCATCAAAGACGACCTCCTTTGGGTCAATTTTTTGTTGCTTTGTGGCGATAAGATAAATCTTTACCAACAGCGAGCCAATAGTCAACGACAAGATAAGTATCAATGATTGCAATTGAGCGGGTAAATGTAGCAGTAAATATCCAAACAATATTCCAAGCGCGCTGCCGAATGTTCCAGGTGCATATTTGATTTTTCCAACAAACAAACCAGTTGCAATCAATTTGGAAAGGAACACGACTAATTTTGCAACACAATTCTTTCTACTTACAAATACCTGCAAAGATTGGGACATAAATATGCTGTTTGCATAGGTTGGAGCTGTGGGAAAATAAATGTCAATGTATTTTGCTTGTTGTTATGTTATCTTTTTGGTTGTAAATTTATGATAATAAAAAATTTGATTATATTATATATTTTTGGTAATCTAGGTTATGGAAGCCTTCAGTAATCTTAATAATTGCATAAAAACAGTATATCAAGATGTGGCTAACTATGTAAAAGGAGGGAGAATTGTGGCTGGCACAGAAGGAGTAGAATTATTGCGTGAACGCTGTAATGGTCTGCTTGCTGAAATCAATCGTTTTGCTGCGCACATTCCACAATCATACTTAGGAACTGCAATTCAATTGTCACGATTGGGTGCAATCAAGGAAAGCGCACTGATGTCTTTAATTATGGGTGTTCAAATGCTTGAGACGTTAGCAAAAATGGCTAACAATATGTATATGGCGCTTACTTCTGAACAGCTAAATAAGGCCATTTATGATTTTTATAATTTTTTAAATAGCGGTGAAACTATTTTTCAAAAACTTGAAAGATTTAATGCAGCAATGGCGGAACTTAAATTCAAAATAGAAAATTTTACAGAACAATCATGTAAGATAGCTAAAAAAATTAATGATGGGTATAAAGATGCGCGTTTGTTGCTTACTGATTTTGCGCATATCACTGGCCGTTTTGTATACGGTTTAGGAAAATTTACGAATTTTTTTGCAGGAGATAATAATTATGAGTTAAATAACAGAAAATTAGAACAATTTAAAAAAAATTGCGATAGGATGTATGATATACGGCGCCACACAATAGATCCAAATTTTTCTTGCGATTATCACTTGGAAAAAATGTATGACTATACACAAGACCAAAATATAGAAATCATAACCCCGGCAGAAAGCGCTTTGCTTGCAAAGGAAGACGCCATAGAAGCAATATCTTTTGATCTTTTTTGTAAAAAAAAACCTGCTTTATATCATGTGTGTGTTGTAAAATTTAAAGATGGATCTCATAGAATATGTGCTTGGATCGGTGATGATATTAAAAAACCTCAAGCAATGGTAGAATTTGAATATGATAAAAACAATAAGTTCATTGATGATACGATTTGTTTGACTAAAACTGTTGCAACAAGCAATGAATTGTGTGCAATTATTAACAAAATGAACAATATATTTAGTGCTAAAGATGTTAACAAAAATACAAAAGAATTATACAGGAAATTTTTCTATGATAATATTATAAAAATTGAAGTGCCAAATAAATATGACAACAATGATGATGAAGTTAAAAAGTTAATTTGCACAGAAAGTAATTTTGCTTTATTTTGCCGTAAAAATAAGAGCAGCGTTTATAGTGCGCCAATATTTTACTTAACGCCGAAAGGCGTTTTAAAAGAATTGTTGTAATAATCAATGTTTGTACTTAAGTGGGCATTATAGGACTCGAACCTACGATCTCTCGCATGTGAAGCGAATGCTCTAACCAACTGAGCTAAATGCCCGACATATGTATTTGAAATGATTATTTTAATAATCAAGAGATTAGTCCTCGTAGATTTCATGCTGCGCTTGGCACTTCCTGATAAGCGCCTTGTCTTTCACGATATTATCAACACGCTCGCGAACAAGTCCGAACAGGTAGTTATACATTCCTTCTTTTGCTGAGAAGAATTTATCACTTAGCACTGCTTCTAAATCTCCTGACTGGATTAAGTTGTAGACAAGATTGACTGCACGGCATGATTTGGCCTCTTTTTCACTAAACAGGAACAGTGCCATAATACGATTAATGAATGGCAATTTGTCAGATTTTAAGTTCAGTAAGCGCTTTGCCATGTTGAATGCCAACTCTGGGTCGTTCAATTTGTGCTTTGCAATGTAGGCCGAGGTTACGTACCAACGCCAGTGTTTTTCTGGATCTTTCTCCGCAAAGTCAAGCAGGTAGTTCACGATATATCTATTATCATCTGCATTTTGGCTGGCGGAGTAGTAAAATCCAGCAATTGATGGCACCCACTCGGAGCGTGGATCAAGCTCGCTTAATGCGTAAAACCACTTTTCAAGCTTTTCATAGTCATAATCTTTCAACGGCGTTGTCTCTCCGAATGTATCTCCTGCATTTTGCAGTTTGAATGAGTAAATACGGTATAAAAGTTCCTTGTCGCCCATGCTGAATAAGTCCATTTCAAGCTTGCTTGGTGGCAACGGCGTGATTGTGAAATCTACTTTTATTTTGTTTGTCCAGCCAGCCCACAGACAGCATTCAAAAGCAAAAAATGCAACGAATGCCAGCCAAAATCTGTGTTCTACTTTACGTGCGGTTAAGCTTTTTGATATGCCGCGGTCAAAGTGTTGCATGAAACGAGTTTCCATCAGGCGTTCAAAGGCAACTCCGATTGTATTACGAGTAACTTTTTTTGTCCCATTTTTCACCGAGCCAATCTTGCTGACAGCTTTTTTAGCAACACCTCTAACCATCTGCTAAACATTAAAACTCTTTTTTCTTCAAATCAATTATTGCTGCGAACACAAAAATGCCACAGAATGCAAGTGTTTGTGTGAGGAAAAGTCCGATGCTACCAATGGAGAAATCACTGTAAAGTAGCCATGATGTCTTTCCAAAGAGGTCCAATCTTGGCAAGCAGATTGACAATACACGCAAAATGGAGCTTAGAATACTGTACAAATCAAGTTTCAATGATAGTTGAATGTAGTAGACAAACGAGCCAATGACACGACCGATGATATACATCATGACACAACCAGCTAAACTGTGAACTTGACTGTTTATGATGAGCGCACAACACAGCGTGAATGACAGCATTAAAAGCCCTTCCAAGTAGATACTGAGTGCCCACACGAGCAATCCTGTGAACGAGGTTTTGAGCAACAACAAGATGAGACAAACTGGCACCAAGAGCGTCAAAAGCGTGATTGCAAAGCCGCAGAACATGGCGATGAGTACTTTTGTGCGTGAAATTGAGTGCGACAAAATGACTTCAATTTCGTGGTTTTCAAACATTCTTTTGATGTAGAATACGACAAAAACTATAAATCCGAGCATGACTGCAATGCGCGATATGCCTGCCGTATAAGCTATCCGAGCCTCTTGCGCTTCCACGACCGCGTTTGAACCGATAAAGCAAGACAACCCGGCGCATATCAGCACAATGAAAGTCGTTCCCAAGAACAAAGCATCACGTCTTGAAGCATAAAGTATCTGTTTTATTATACCGCGCATATAAACACCAGGTGGAGTAAAAATGCTGATTTTTTATTTGCAAGGGATATTTGTCTTTTGGTATGTATATTAATAATTATAACAATTTTTTGTGAGTGATAATATTCATGGAATAAAATGTGTGAAATATAAGTATTTTATACTTGACAAAAAAAAAAATCAATTTATGATATGTGCAGTTTTGTTATAACTTGTTTATATGAAGATGAAAAAGAATGCAAAGCAGTCGTTCACTCTGGTCGAGTTGTCAATCGTCTTGCTTATTTTGTCATTATTAGTTGGTTCTCTGTTGGTTGGGCGTAAAATTGTTGACCGTGCAAAGTTGCAGCGTATTATGTTTGAGTTCGACTATTATAAGAAGAACTTTGTCCTTTTCCAGGATACATTTGAAGTGTTGCCAGGAAATGTTGACGTGACGACTTGTAAAAGGTATGCTGAATTCTCACAGGTTGTAACAGAGGAGGAGAGAAAATCTGGTACATTGCCAGAGCCAGGTAAATACTGTGTATCATTATCAAGTGGAACAGGTGCCGCTGATACACGTGTTATTGAAGGTTATGTGAGTGCATCAGTGATTGCAAGTAGTGATAACTGGTTGCCTTTTGTTACAGGTATGCGTTTCATGAAATCTGGTAAAGTTCTTGATACGGTAAAGTATGGTATCGCGGAAAGTTTGTCTACATTGACTGGCACATCAGAGACAGAAGGTGGATTGATGGCAAAGAAGTCACCTGTTAAGACGGTTTATATTCCAGACGGAGGTACGGCAACATTGGAAGCTGGTGAAGCATGTTCTGACTGTATTTCTAATGCAATGGTTAAAGCAACACAAGGTGCTGCATCGTTTGACTCAGAAGGTGCTTTCTCATTTGTTGGTGTTCCTGAAAATGTTACAGAAATGTATTACATTCGTGGTTCTCAGATGAGTGAAATGAAAAACACGTTATACCGTTCACGTATTTCTGGTAAGAACGTTCTTGTTTCATATCGTAATACGGCTCCTACATCTGACGCACAAGGTATTTCAAATACAGCAACAGGTATCTTGTCATCAACAATGGCAAACATGATGGATGTTAAAATGGATGATGGTCAACCAGGAACAGGTAATATGCTTGCATTGAAGGGTGCTTATGCTTATTCAGCTGAAGGTGCAACGCATGCTCAAAAAGTTTGCTATAACTCAACATTTGAAAATGTTGGCACGGCATTCTATCTTGACAACTCTGATGTAAAATACGGTTGCAATATTATCTACTTAATGAGCAACGAGTAATCATCTTGATGTTAAGTTTAAATAATAAGGCCTACGCTTCGGCGTGGGCTTTTTTTTATAGCTATTGATAATAAAATTTGATTTCTATAAGTTCCATTGATGCAAATTTTTGATACCATAGATAGCACGCAGTTAGAGGCTAAGCGGCAGATTGATGCGAAGGGCGTTATAATAAGCGACAAATTATTAGCATTATATCAAACAGCCGGTATCACGACAAAAAAGAATATTCCATGGAAAACAAAACGCGGTGATTTCAATTGTTCATATGTGTTTTATGAGAACTACTTGAAGTTTAGTGATATACATTTTACTGAATTCTGTTCTGGGCTTGCAGTTAGGGACACCATACTTGAAATTTGCCCTGATTTGAAGAGTGAGGTGAAAATCAAGTGGCCGAACGACATTCTGATAAAAAAGTGCAAAATCTGCGGCATTTTGGCAGAGTTCTACAAACAACATATTATTATGGGTGTTGGCATAAATTTAGTCTCGCATCCGTCTAAAACAGAACACTTTCCGGCGACCAATTTACTTGCTGAAACGGGTACTCGTATTGAGCCACAGGAGTTTGAAAAGATATTGGATAAATATTTGAAAAGGCACATTGCGAACTTGCAACAGTATGGTTTTTCAGTTATCAGAGAGAACTGGAAACGGAGCGCTTACATGCTTGGACACAAGCTGATTTTGAGGGATAACTGTGTTGTGAAATTCAAGGATATTAATGACAAAGGGTGCTTGATTGTTGAAAAGGAGGATGGCACGAACGATATTGTTATCAGCAGCGATGAGGTGATTGGTGGTATTCAGAACTAAACTTTTAGCGTCTTTTGATTGACATTTGCAGCCTTAATGAAGTCATTTATGTATTTATCTTTTGCATCAAAAATATCAAATGCTGGACCATCAAAAATGATCTCACCGTAGCGTAGGACAATAATTCTGTCACCAATTTGCAGCGCCGAGTTCAAGTCATGCGTAATTGTCAACATTGTTGCGCCAGTTTTTTGTCTGGTTTTGTTGATTGTATTGTTGATTACTTCACAGATAATTGGGTCAAGGCCAGTAGTTGGCTCATCAAGCAAAATCAAACTTGGCTTCTTTACTATTGTTCTTGCCAAGGCAACACGGCGTTGCATTCCACCAGATATTTCACTTGGTTTGTTCTCAATGGCCTGTTCTGGGATACCGAGTTCCTTCATTAAATTCTCAGCAATTTCTTTCATTTTGTGTGGGTTTTTTTTCTTAATGAATAGGTCATAAAACATGATATTCTCCCAAACCGATAAATGGTCAAACAGTCCAGAATACTGAAACAAAAAGCCAATCTTACGCATGACTTTTTCTCGTGCGCGCTCTGTAATGCCAACAATTTCTTGTCCGTCAATTTTTACGCTACCTTTTGTAGTCTCCAAAAGCATACCAACAATACGCATCATGACCGACTTTCCCATGCCGCTCTCGCCGAGAATTACAACGCTTTCACCCGGCTGACAATCAAATGAGACATCATGCAAAATCTCGCGTTTGCCAAATGACTTTTTCAGATTTTTTGCCTCAACTTTTACGCCTGCCATCATTATTTGCCTTTAACATCGCTTGCGATTGTCATTTTTACAATCTTGTCTGGGTCTTGCACCAAGCCATTCTGCATTGAATTTCCCTTTTTGATGTTGTCAACAAACTCCATTCCGCTGACGACATAACCCCAAATTGTGTATTGCCCATCAAGGTAGGTGCTGTCGGCCGTCACGATAAAGAACTGGCTATCTGCACTGTTTGGATCTTGTGCTCTCGCCATGGAGACGGCACCGCGTTTGTGACTGTATTTTTTTGTAAATTCCGCTGGTATTTTTTTACCACTTCCACCAGTTCCATTGCCATCTGGATCACCTCCCTGGGCCATAAAACCCTCTATCACGCGGTGAAAAGTCAGGCCATTATAGAACCCACTTCTGACAAGTTCTTTGATGCGCGCAACATGTTTTGGTGCAACATCTGGCAGCATGCGGATGACAACGCGACCATCCTTCAAATCAAGATACAATGTGTTTTCCATATTTGTTTCAATTTTACGAGCTAATCCCATTTTCGTTGAGTTCATATAGGTAAAACAGACAATACAACTCAATCCAATTGCAACAAAAAAACCTTTAAAAAAATTGGACTTTTGCATATTTGCACAGATACACTGACTTTTTATTTGTCAAATCTATTTTTTGGTATTGTTGTTGCAACTGCGCTGAGCGAAATGCGAACAGCGATTATATGGCATCTGGTGGTACAATAGAAAAACAAATTGTTTAACAGAACAAATTAGATGATTTTAAGTTTGCAAGATAAACATGCTCACTTCGTTGCAATATTGCTATACTTTCCCAACTGCCAGCATCCATCCAGTCAAAATTTGCTGAAATGCAATACATATTCTGGCTTTTTTCCGCGATTGCATAATCAATGGATGTTTTCTTGATTTGCAAAAATTCTTGCTCACTTGGATATAAAATTTCAATTCCATTTTGTGTTTTTTCTTGTGCAAAAGTCAATTTTTTAGCACTCTCAAATGACTGCATTTGATATTTTTCTACTTCTTGTTTCAAAAGATTTGTGTCAAACAAAAACATGCCACTATTCCACAAATAACTTCCTTCTGATATAAACTGTTCCGCCAATTTCTTGTTTGGTTTTTCCATGAAATTGGAGACAGCATTGATCCTTCTTCTACCAATTTTGGTTGTTTTGATATATCCATATTCTGTGCTTGCACAGGTTGGTTTAATACCAAAAATAGCATGCTTGTCTTGCAAATACGGAACAGAAAAAGCCATCTGCAAATCAGACGCAAACTGTTTATAGTCATTAATATACAAATCAGTTGGTGTCACGAACAGCAAATTGGCGCTTTTGTTTTCTATTAAACTAAGTAAAATTGGTGCAAATGTGTTATGGTTTTCTGGCTCAACAATTAACTTGACATTTCGTTCACAAATCATTGTTAGCTGTTCAATTGCAAGTGCCTTGTGTTTTGTATTTATTACGATTGTCAAGGTTTCGTGCCTAAAAACAAACCTCAATCTTCTAATAGTTTGTTGAAAAAAACTGCTGCCATCAACCAAGAATGAAAGAAATTGTTTTGGTTTTTCCTCTGTTGATATTGGTGCCAACCTTGTTCCAAAGCCACCTGCAAGGATTATTGGAGCAACTTTCATAGCAAGAAATATAGTTTTTTATCGGCAGTTTGTAATTCCAATTGTCAAGGTTTTTGTTCTTGATAAAAAATCTTCATATTGTGCTGCCAATGAGACCACGCATTAGCGTTTTTTAATTTCATCACTCAATGCGTCTTCGCTCATGCTCGGTTCTGCTCGGAGTAAAAACTTGCTCTGCACTACGCAATATATCTAAAAGAAAATGTTGCAAATAATTTTTATACCAATATAGTCCTCCTGTAAGTTCGTATGAAAAACAAGAAAATATTATTAGCACTTGGCCTTTTGGCAGTTGTATCATGCCAGAACAATGTTGAATACAAAGAAGAAGTCAAACAATCAGAGCCGGTGGTTGTTCAAGAAGAAAAAAAGGAGCCAACGCCAGACGAGCTCTTTGGGAAAATGTGCAGCGATGACAAGGCATTTAATGAATACTCGCAAAGCATCGAAAAAAGAGCAACAGAAGATCATCCATATTTCTTGGGAAAAATCTATTACGAAAATAGGTTAAATAAAGTTCAAAACTTGAATTGCAATGTTGTTGCTAAAAGACAAAGACAGTTGGCATTGAAGAGAAACAGAAAAGGTGTAAAGAGTTTGAAAAGCTACATCAGCAACTGCAACACGAAAAAAGCCGAGAAAATCAAGCAATTGAATGAAAATATCAAGTTTGCAGAAAAGGGAAAATTACCAGAAGGTGAAAAGTTTGTATTACAAATAGACAAATCATCCAACCTCCAAAAACACAACGATGGTGGTATTCAGGATTGTTGCAAACAAGCCGTAATTTACAACCCAGATGAACCAACAAAAAAAGTCAATGCTTGCTATGGCATTGGAAACTACTCAGATGGTTTGAGGGAGGTTTATTACTTGGAAAACACAAAAATCAAAACTGAAAAAGTTAGTCAAACAACAAGTAAAAAACAAACAATCAAAAAAAGCAAAATCAAAAAGACAAAAAAATACAACAAAACAAAGAAAAGAACTCACAGAAATCGCAGAAAATAGTAGTGTATGAAACTCCTAAAAAGGAAGAAAAAGGCATGCAAGAGAAGAGCAGTTTTTAAAAACACATTCAATGATTGTCTACTGTCTTTCTGGGCGAACTGTTTTAATATGGGGCGCGCCACTATAAAAGAGTTTGCGCTTGGTTTTTTTGTGTGGAAAGTTTTGCCATATTTGTTGCTTTATTTTGTTGAGCCGACTGTAATTTTTGATGAAAATAAGTACACACAATTAAGTCAATTCGGGCAAATGCTGGGAGATTTGTGGGGCGATACATATGCATCTGCAACAACATTCCAACGCT
Source organism: uncultured Rickettsiales bacterium (assembly GCA_946544555.1). Classification (GTDB taxonomy): domain Bacteria; phylum Pseudomonadota; class Alphaproteobacteria; order Rickettsiales; family Deianiraeaceae; genus UBA4311. The sequence continues at coordinate 259 of CAMNMI010000002.1, read as the reverse complement.
GTGTTATGATGTTTGAATTGATATACTTCATTGCATCTTCTGTGCCAGCATTTTCACTTATCGCAAGGCGGTTGCATGACACAAATAGGTCAGCTTGGTTCATGGCTTTTTTACTTATTCCTATTCTTGGGCAAATCACTCTTTTAGTGTTGCTTTTGAAAAAAGGTCAATCAAAGGAGAACAGATTTGGCAAACCCCGCATATAATGTTTAAATGACTGTTGCGCCGCCCGAGGCCACGCCCTCGCCATTTGGCTGCG
>CAMNMI010000001.1 GCA_946544555.1 uncultured Rickettsiales bacterium | reverse complement strand
GGCCGCTGCCGACCGCCTCCGCCCTTGACAAGTCAAGGCCTGCGGCCGCGCAAAACCTCTCAAACTTCCCTCTTGCATTTTAAAAAAAACCGTAATATTCACCGCGCGAGTTAAGTTTTATTTATTAATTAGTGGTACGTTATTACAACAGGCCAGATCGCAGAAACGATCAAAGGCAAGATGGACGTCAGAAAACAAATTGGTTTTCTATCCGTGAAGTTCGTTTAATTGATGAAAATGGAGACATGGTTGGCGTTGTGCCTACGCAAGAGGCCTTGCATCGGGCAAAAGAAGCCGGCTTGGAGTTGGTAAATGTTTCACCAAATGCTGTGCCACCAGTTTGTAAAATTTGTGATTACGGAAAGTTCAAATACGAACAGCAGAAAAAACAGAAAGGCAATAACAAAGGCACTAAAAAAACAAAAGAGGTTCAATTTTCAATTCACATTGAGAAGAACGATTTGGATGTAAAAATTAACCGTGCAATCGGATTTTTAGAGGAAAAAAATACAGTCCTGATTGTCATGCAACTCAAAGGTCGTGATATGCAAAGAACTGATTTCGCAATGGAGCTAATGAATAAAATCTGCGAGACATTAAAACCGCACTGCAAATCCATTGATGAGCCAAAGATGACTGGCCGCAAAATTGTTGCTATGTGTAGATAGGATCACTAATTTCCGCCACCAGTGCAAGACGGGCAGTTGCATTTATTTTGTATTCCCAAATTTATTTTTGATTGATTGTTGTTTGGTTGTACTGGTGGTTCCTCTGTCTCCGAGAATGAAAAATCTGCACCATTGTCATTATTATGTCCTCGATTATCCTGCATCGTTGGATTACCATTTTGAGATGGTCCAGGAGCAGCATTCATTGATGGATTAAAACTTGGCATTGGTGGAGGAGGTACCATATTTGCAGGTACATTTTGAAAGCCGTTGTTTTGTCCACCATTAAACATTTCTGGTGATGACTGATTTGTATTAGAAAAACCACCTGCACCCAAAAGACCGCCGCCTGATTTTTGCATTGGAAGACCACCGTCTGATTTTTGCATTGGATTATCAAATGGTGGTTTGGTTGCTTGCATTGGCATGTTTGGTCCCATTTGTTTTGGCATACCTGGCATATTACCTAAATTACCAAATTGTTTGTTTTTAGAAGGCCCCGGTGTTTGATTAATACCATTACCCCCGTTAAGACCAATCATTCCAAAGAGTTGCTTGAGCGCAGGGTCGTCTTCTACTAAATCGTCATATTGTTGTTTTTCTGGGCCGTTTTTTTTGTCATCGGGATTGGAAATTTTGTCATCTGGATTGGAAATTTTACCAGGCCCTACATCAGCAAATGGTGGTGCTTTTGCATCTACATCCAGCTCTTCATCGTCTTCTGTGTTTTCTTTGGCCACTTGTTTATCGTTGTTTTCCTTTATGTCATCTTCTTTCTTTGCTTTTTCTTCGTTTTCCTCCTTTGGTTTCTCGTTTTCCTCCTTTGGTTTCTCATTTTTGTCTGGCTCTTCTTTTTTCTGTTTTTCCTCCTCATTTTTTCCTTCTTTTTTTTCAGGTCCTTCTTTTTTTTCAGGTTCTTCTGTTTTTTCCTTTGGTTTCTCATTCAGTATTCCAGCCAACAAACCAAGTTTTTCATACATATCAGGTTGTTCTTCTGTTTCTTCTGAAGAAATATATCCTAATTCTTCTTCTGTCGGTATCACACCTGCGGTTGGAGCAGCAACTGTTTCATAACGACGCACTACAGATGCCCGTACTGGTTGTGGTGTTGGAGTTTTTGCAACATTGTTCTGTTTCTTTATATCATGATTAACTGGCCCACCAATTTGTATTGTGTTTGTTTTGACGCCACTTTTCTTCTTTTTCTTATCACCCACCAACCAAGCAACGAATAACGCCACAAGACCAATTACTAATATACATCCAATTATAATAAGAGCAATTTGGCCGCCGGACAAATTATTTTTGTCGGCCTGTGTTGTTGTTTGTGTATCTGCCATATCCTTATTATAGCAGTTTTAGAAAAGCAATCAAGAAATTTTTTATTTTTCTATCTTCCCACTTTCACTTCCACCCAATATTCTCCTCAACGAAATGACTGTAAAGATTATCTACAACTACGATGGAAATGATGCTGTGGTGGAAAAACCAAAGCTAAACATGGAGATTGCTTTACAAAAGGCATTTACCATATGCAACAAGGTTATAGATGCCTGTGATTATGTCATGGGTCATTTGGATATAAAGGATTTATACGAAAACTATAGCGATATAGAAATGTTTCAGGAAGAGATGACAAATAGAGACCGACTTATGCATGTGTTTTCATTGATATGCGGACGAAAAGTCAGTGTCCTGCAAGCAATAGCTTATGCAACAATTATATTAAATCGCATAAAAGCAACAGCGGAGAGCGCAGGTATGGAGATTGTTCCAGACAAAGAAGAAAAATATAAAGTAGAATATATGTCAGACAAAGAGGCACTTATTATTGGTGAGATGATAAGAAATCTTGGATTGGATTATGTGCATGACTTTGCGGCTTATACACGAGATGACGCCGGCCTATTTGACAACGAAGCACGATGTAGGGATTATTATCGGGATAAAATAGATGATATAAAACTCAAAAAACTGTCAGTTCCAGAATTAGCTTCTACATTTGGAACATTTACACCTAACAGTTCCGTTAACATGGAAGAGTTCGCAAAGAAATTTGAAAACAAAATTGGTAACCCAAAAGACAGTGAAGCTGGTCAAAAGCATCCTGAAATTATCATAGAACACAGACCAAAAGTTGAAGACAAAGAAGAAAAAACTGCGTTTAGTGAATACAAGAAAGCATATGAACAATTCAAAAAGAACTCTGAACAAGATGAATTGCCACAAAACATTGGCCCTGTGGCGCTGACAGAAGAAGAGACGAAGGAGTTTAATAACCTGATTTATAAATTAGAAAAGGAAAAACAAGAAGCCACTCAAAAACAACTAAAAAAATTGATAAGATGGAATAGAAGACATGAATTTGGAAGACATAGGTTTGATAGTTCATGATATCAGTAATTTTTGAGAAAGTTTGACAATGTTGAAATGTTTTGAAAAAAATTTGCGGGTCTTTACGCCAAAGCCCCTGCGCACGAAAAGCACTTTGCACCATTGGACGTGCGGGGTCTTTGGCATGCGCGGCCGCTGCCGACCACCTCCGCCCTTGACAAGTCAAGGCCTGCGGCCGCGCAACAAAAAAAATTACATTGACAAATAAATTCATCCAGTAGTTTGAAGTCATGCTTTTCTTCAAGAAAAAAGAACAAAAAGAGTTCAACATACCGCATTTTTGGCTGGGAAATACAATATACGGCATGCTAAATGTCTCGCTGATTAGTGTCATGCTTGTGCCATTTATCAAGTCATTGGAATTTTCACCCGTGAAAATCTCGGCGCTTATCTCATTGAAGGAGGTATTTCGTTTCATTTTCACATTCATTGGAGGGATAATTTTTGACAGATTTGGCCCACGAACAACATTCGTATTCGGGCGAGTTGTTGACATTATTTCACTGGTTTTGCTGTTAAACCCAACATTTACAAACGTTGTCATTTCCATGATGTTTATAGGAATTTCGTATGGAATAACTTATGGAAAATATTCATCATATATCTACAACACATTGAGCGTTCATGATAAGTTGCATATTTACGGCAGAACAACCGCAGAATATTACTTTTCCTGGGATATTGCACTGACGATTGCGTCAAGCGTTTCCGCAATTCTGTTGAAAAATCACGGGTATAATGTCTTGGTGGTTGTGAGTATTATGCTGAAAATTGCAGCTCTGGCAGCAGTCGTGAAGTTTATTCCAAGCAACAAAACAGGGTTATTCAAGGAGTTTAAATTGGCCAGCACAAAAGAGATTATTTTGTCAGTTGCAGAGTGCGTCAAGAAAAGCAAAATGTTCACGTGGCTGCTATCTTTTTATGGCGTGCTGAACTTCATAACATGGCCTTTGGCAGCAATAATAGGGCACATGCTGTTGCTTGATATGGGATGGAATGACGTGCAAGTTGCAACATATACAACAATTCTGACGATCATTATGACAGCAAGTACGCTAATACCAATTACAATACTTCCAAACGGCATTTCATTGAAGAAATGTTTTATTATTAATGCAGCAGAACTGGTGGCAACCTTGTTTGCGGTTATAATTTACTCACCATATTTGTTTGTGCTGTCATGCTTTGCAATGTGTGCAACTTTCTCCACGATTGAAGTGTCAGTGGAACGCAGGTTTGAGCACTATTCTAACAAAAAAATCAGAGGCAGCGCAATCTCTGTTTCAATGTCTTTGGCGACTATTATAAATGTGATTGCCACAATGTTTATTGGGTTTGTAGCGAAATATATTTCCTACCACATTGGTGCAATTTTGTTGGTCTTGCCGCTTGTTGTGTTTGGCTTTGCAGTTGTAAAATACGGTAGCAGATTGCTGGCTAAGGGAGATTAGCTTTTTGTGTTGCGGACCCGAGGCCACGCCCTCGCCGTTTGGCACCGCTACGCTCCCCCTCGCTCCGCTCGGCGGCCAAACGCGCTCCGCGCTCCGCAACACACTTTTACAGATTTATTGTAAATTCATTGGTTTCATTTAATGAATAGAGCATACTGTTATTAGGTGCGTTTTGGATTATATTGCTTGGTTGGTTGTTAAATGGGTTATTTATTCCGCTCTGGAATTGATACTGTTGTGGTACATTATGGGACGCATTCTGAATTGGCTTTTTCAAAACAGATTTGTTTTTATTATAATTTACTTTAAAAAAGTTGTTTTCTATAAACTCAAAAAGATTACAATTGATTTTTTGACTTCCTTGCTTCGTCATGTGGCCGTTTTTTACAGGATTGATATATAAATCTGGGTATATGCATATTCCGTCACCGTTTTTATTTGTAATTCTTATACTTTTATTTCCTGTTTTTCTATAACTAATTTCAACCGCATCATCTCCTTGTCCAACGCTATAAATCTTAAAGTCATCTGTCTCTTTAATTGGTGAGTTTTGATGAATATGTATTGAACTGTTTTTACCGTTTACCCAACCGTCTTGATAGAATGTCACTTTATTATCATCAGGAAATTGAACTCTAATACTTGGTTGTTTTCCTGGAGCTGTCCTGCAACTTATTTTACAGGTTTTTGGCATGATCTTTTCTGCTTCATTTTTTAAATCGTCAATACTTATATTTTTTAAAATATATTCAGGAGGATTATTGTGGCCATGACTGAATACAATACTCAGTTTCTCATTTTGTTTATTTTCTGGCCATTCTATATAAATTTGTTTTTTATTACCTATTTTTTCTACTTTACAAGTACCAGCATCCAATGAATACTCATCCATAATATGCAATGATTTGCTGATTTCTTTTTCTATAAATGCTATTGCATCCGTGTAATTATGTTCTTTTGCTAATTTGTTAAATTTATCATATAAAACTGAACCATTTTTTACATAAATTTTGATTTGTTTTTCTTCAATGTTTTTTTTGTTACTACTTTCCATAAAATAAACTTTAATACTATTAAATTTTATTAAAAATTTATAAAGTTGCAAGAAATAAGTTTTTAGTATAGGAAAAATATACTTTGCGCAGGCGCGGAGCGCGTTTGCTGGACGAAGTGAAGCGCAGCGGAGCGAGGAGATTGCAAACAGCGAGGGCGTGGCCTCTGGCAGCGCAACACGGGTTTTGAAAAAAAGTTGCAATATAAGCCAAAAATTTAAAAATTTGCGGGTCTTTACGCCAAAGCCCCTGCGCACGAAAAGCACTTTGCACCATTGGACGTGCGGGGCCTTTGGCATGCGCGGCCGCTGCCGACCGCCTCCGCCCTTGACAAGTCAAGGCCTGCGGCCGCGCAACAAACATTTTCACAACAAAAAAAATCATCTAAAACAAATTTGCATTTCATAAATTTTTTGATAAAATATAAACCATAAATATGGTTGTAACAATTTATTTCTATATCACGGCTGGCCTTCTCGGACTATTTGGTTTGGCCCTAATTGCTGCATCTATCGCTTCACTCATTCACAACACACGCCGCGACCGTCGTGTAAAACAATATACAACAGGACATCAAAGTGAAACACCATCAAAAGAAAACCAACTTGTTAAAAATGATCACCAAATTATAATAAATCAACCTGGATGCAACCATCAAAAGGCTACCATTGGCTATATTCCGTATAATTCACCAATAAACGTTAACCGAACAATTCAAGCAAATACTGGAAATGGGGCAGAAAAATCAGCAAACCACAAATCAATAAAAAACAAAACAAACACATCCAAAATTCAAAGGAACAATGCTTACAATATAAACAAACATAAACATATTCCAAAAGCTAAATTTAAAAACAAAAATATCAAATCTAATTATAACCAGCGAATAATACAATACACATATCGGCACAATAATTTTACTTGAAAATAAAAAAATCCTCCCATCCACTTCTTGTGATGCACTCGTAGCTCAGCTGGATAGAGCAACTGCCTTCTAAGCCGTAGGTCATGCGTTCGAATCGCATCGAGTGCACCATTTTTAGATGTCAATAGTAGAACTTTTCGTCATATTTGCAGTTGCTACGCTGTTTCTTGGACCAAAGGATTGGCAACTTTGCATTAACAAATTGGTTAAATTCACTCGTCGCATTCACGGTTATAAACAACATTTTCAACAGATGATATTTGAAAAATTGAATTTTGATGTTGATAATGTTGAAAAAACTGTAAAACCTGACTTTTTTCCAGAGATTGATGTATCTAATGTCAGAAATGTTGGTAAAAATGTTAAAAAAAAGTCCAGTAAAAAAGCACGCAAAGTCAAGATTTCAACAAAACCTACAAAATCAACAAACAAATAGTAGTAATAGTAAAAACAAAAAAAATTGTCTTTTTATTTATTTCTTATCATTTTGTATTACATCACTCAACAAACTTAACTAAACATCAAACTAATGAAAATTTTTATAAGTTTTTATCAAACGAGTGTGTATTGCGCAAAATAAGATAGGTTATTGCAACAAATATAATCTGGAACAAAATACAAACAGAAACGGTATAATCTATAATGATAAAGATTATCTCTCACTATCAAACTCCTCGTTATATCTTGATTGTATATTCGCAAAAACCCTATTATAATTAAACCGTCCGTTAGCAGTTGAAAAAAATATTCTTTCAGCTCGCCCAATTATGTGAGTAAATGGAATTGGCCCAAAGTCAGCAAAGCGGCTATCCTTGGAGTTATCCCTATTGTCCCCCATCATAAAATAATATCCTTCTGGAACAATATATTCTCCTGTGTTTCCAGCCAACGATCTTGGATCACTCACCAGCACACTATATGAATATCCGTTGCGGTTGACCTCAGTATATTTCATGGATGGAAAAGCATTATGGTTTGTTGCGCTCTCGGCATCAAGCATCCCTTGCTCGTAATATGTGGCTGGCTTGTAATTGACATATAACATCCCTTTCTTTACTTGGATTTTATCCCCAGGCAGACCAATAACGCGTTTGATGTAGAAAATGTCTGTGTCCTCCTCTTTTGGGAGCTTGAAAACCACGATCTCTCCGCGCTGTGGCGTACGGTTAGATAGGATACGTCCTTTGAACTTCACAAATCCAAATGGGAACGAAAATCTGGTATATCCATAATGGAACTTATTGACAAGCACCCTGTCGCCATTGAGAAGTAGTGGGTTCATTGAGCCAGATGGTATTTTGAAGTTGTCATAGAAGAATGCCTTGAAGGTGAAAGTGAGAATTAGAGCATACACCACAATCATTGCGTTGTTTTTTGTTCCACAGATAAACTTTGCAGTGCGCTCGTCTATACCATTGGAAAGAAGTATTTTCTCAAACCAATCTTGCTTGGTTTTTTTTGTCCTACTGTTTTTACTTCTGCTCTTACTATCACTCATCAGAAATGATAATTGACTGGAAGAGGGTTTAGATTATTGTCAAGGTGCAACAAAACCAGGATACAGCCTAATGTTTCTTGTTGGTGTATCTAACGATATTTCGTTATTATTATTGATAGAGGCCGCTTTATTTATAGCAGCAAAGAGTGCATCTTTGCATGTATTGAAATCCAAAGCATGTTCGTTGTTATATTCCTCGCTCTTAAAATTGAGATTTCCCACACGAAAACGTATTTGTTTATAATTTCCATTACCATCGTCTAACATTCCAAATACCACATTCTTGCCTTGTGTTCTTAGACGTACACACAAATCAGGCAAACATTGTTCTACCCCAACGTGTTCAAATTGAAGATCCGGATGTGCTGTTGTGAAATTAGTTATTGCAGCTGCAAGCTGTTTTTCTCGCGATTGTTGGTTCATATCAAAAAACATTTAAAACATTATTGCTATTATAATAATAAATTAAAAATTGTCAATTTTTAATGAATAACAAAATAAAATCATTAAGGTTGAGTGATAAAATGTGATGTTGCGCGGCGCGGAGCGCATTTGGCAGCCGAGCGGAGCCCGAGCGCAGCGAGGGCGGATGGAGCGAGGCGCAGCCAAATGGCGAGGGCGTGGCCTCGGGCAGCGCAACATCTCTTTTATCCTAAATCAGCGGATGAGCCATTTGTCATAACTTTTTAATGCTATGCTGTTTATAATTTTAACAAAGCTAACAACTTTTTTACAATCAGCCGGTGGGTTTGCTATGTCAAGTTGTGATAAATCAAAATTGTTACCCTCTGCAATCCGACGTAAGTATGTGCTTATAAAATATTGTGAAATCAAAATACTATGTGGTGAAACATTAATAACTCCAACCATCTCGTTATTCATTCCAGAAAGTGGCTTATAGCAATCTGGCAAATACAATCTTTCTTTTGTTTTGATGTAAAACCACGTGTTTGTCCAATATTCTTTATTGCCTTCGAGCTGTAATTGTGCTCTATGAATAGAACCATGAAACACAGGTAGTGAATCGTCACAATAAAGTTTACCATTTTTTTCTTCTATAAACGTGCCGTATGAATTAGGCTCCATGCTATCAACTTCTTCTCTTGTATATGCCGGCTTTTGATGCTCGCAGACATCTTCATCTATATTTAATTGAACGAACGAATTAAAATCTTTTAGATAATTACACGCCATTAAACAATAGAAATAATTTAAAATTATTTTCTTTTCCTCTCGTTTTTCTATTTGCAAGCATACGATATTATTTTTATCAAGTTCATCACATAGTTTATAAAAATCTTTTTCAATTTTTTCTTTCCATTTTTCAACATTTTGTGTCCATCTATGATAAACACAAAAACATTCACTTCTTTCACTTTGAGGGGGCCGATCTTCTTTACCTTTTCTGAATTTTATATCAAAAGGACAGTTCTTTGATTGTCCTGCGATGACAACATTCTGTTTCCATTTTTTAATAATATTTGCTGGAATAATGTGCTGTGCTTTTGTTATTTTTTTTGACAAAACGGGCGGTCTGTCGTCATCTTTCGGTTGTTTCATGTTTATCTTTAAATAGAATATTTCCATGTAAATTTCTTTTAGTTGTTTTAATTTGCAATATACGTTTAAAAAATTGATGGTCTCTCGCCAAAGCCCCTTCGCACGAAAAGCACTTTGCATCACTGGACGTGCGAGGCCTTTGGCATGCGCGGCCGCTGCCGACCACCTCCGCCCTTGACAAGTCAAGGCCTGCGGCCGCGCAAAAAAAATTGCACAACAAAAAAATTTATCTTTCTACTTGACATGACTTTTTATTTTGATAAACTGCTTGTGTAAAACGAAATAATTTTATTTGATTATTTTATTTTACAACTTGTTTAAAAAAGAAAGGGGGAGAAGAGAACAACCCAAGCGTCGAACCTCACAAAATTGTATTTTGGTATCGACGTGAGGGTTGTTTTTTTACTTGCATATTAGATGTTGACAGCAACCAATTATCTGATGACTGTTACTGAGAGACAATTTGCGAATAAATTGATAACTACATTTAAGCTCACAAGAGGCGCGAGTGCCAGAATAAAAGAACTCAAAGCCGACAATCCAGAGATTTTTATCCGTATTATGATTGTCAGTGGTGGTTGTGCGGGAATGCAATATCATATTCTTATGGATGACTATATCGGTGAAATGGATAAAATAATCCTCCTGCGAAAGAAGAAAAACATCACACCAAAGGATGTTTTTGTTGTCATTGATGAGACATCATTAAAATATCTAAACGGTGGAAAAATTGACTTTCAAGACAGTTTGGAGTTCAGTGGTTTTACGATAGATAATCCGAACGTGAAAGCTGTTTGCAATTGCGGGAATTCATTTTCATGCGTTGATTGTGGTATCAATGGCGTCATTCCACAGAGTGATGAGTGTCAATATAATAAAAAAAGCTAAAATGATGTTGTGCTGCCCGAGGCCACGCCCTCGCCGTTTGGCTGCGCCTCGTACCTCGTCGGCCAAATGCGCTCCGCGCCGCACAACAACAATAAAAAAACCAAAAATTGCTTTCCTCCAAAAACTTTTTATTGCAAATATCATCAAAACTTTTTGACAACTCATTAATTTTTGATAAAATACGTTCAGTTATTTATGTCACAATATAAGAATTTGAGATGTTTAACTTGTTTGATATTTTCTGTCGTTGGCGTTTGTTTTGCAGACAAAACTGCAAGTGCATATTATGGTTCAAGTAGCTATTATTACACGGACAATCCTGGTATTCAATATGCTGTGGCAGACCTTGATTTGGATGATACAAGACACGCAACGCGCGAAACACAATATATCAGAAAGAATGCTACGCAGATAAATAATGGTGCACAAAGACAGGGCGCGATTGTAAAGACAAACACGAGTGGCTCTTATGATGGCGAGTGCTACGATGGTGAAGGATGTTGTGAAGGAGAAGATAAGGTTGTGAAAAACACAATTATTGTCAGAATGAAAAAGAAACAACAACCGCAGCAAGTTCAGCAAGTTGTTGCGCCGCAGAAAAAAGTTGTTCGAGAAGAAGAGGAGAACTTCAAGTTTAATTCAAGTAGAGGAAGAGTTAAGGCGGCTCCAAAAAGCTTAAACATTCCTTACGTATTTGGTGGTTATAGTGGTTTGATGAAACCAAATTTGAGTTTATCTAATCCGGCAAGCACGGCATTCTGCGCCAATTGTGGATATAGGGAAGCAACCAAAAGTGGAGCTAAATGGGGACACGGTTTTAACATTGGGCTCGGTTTCAAACATTATTTCAAGGACAAACCAGAAGGTTTCTTTATTGCGCCTGAAATTTTCTATCACTGGCTTGGTGGAAAGGCCACAACATATAACGGTCAGACAGGTATTAGTTATATGTATCAAGACATGGGAACAGGAACTATGACAGACAATGCTGATATAAAAACACAAAATGGATTAGCTGGTATGCAATATAAAACCAAACTAAAAGACCTACTTGGCATATCTTTGCGTCTTGGTGGAACAAAATATGGTTTCAGTGGATATGGTAAAGTTAATATTGGTGTGGTACGTGTAGGACATTCATTTTCAATGACAGATGGTGTTGCTATAAATGCAATTCGCACGAACATGAAAAATAGTACATATGGTATCACGCATAAGTATCTAAACGATGTTGGGAAACTTTTGTCTGGTCAATCCAAAACCACTTTTAACCTTGTTGGAGGTATTGGTGCTGGTATTGAGTATGCTTTTGCCAGTGATTTCTTTATCAGATTGCAATATGATCACTACTGGACACTCTTCCAGTTGACAAAATTGAAAAGCAATGCTTTCAAGACGGCCAGTGGTGGAAACACATGGAAACCAAAGATGTCGTTTGGCATCTTGACATTGAATGTTGGAATAATGTGGTGATTGGTTGCGTGATGTAGAGTGTATTTAGTAGAAAAGAACGATGCGCAGCCAAACCGCGAGCGCGTGTCTCCGGGCAGCGCAATCCAATCATTTATTCATTTAATCCCATCCTTTCACTCATTTGCCTTTTCTATCAACCTTCTGGCATTATTGATTGCCTCGTCCGTTATCTCATCGCTGGAAATCATTTCTGCAATAACCCGTATCCGTTCATCTGGCGACAAGGTTTTGACGATTGTCTTCGTATCTTCAAGGGTTTGCTCTTTGGCAACAAACAAGTGATGTCTTGCACACGCCGCCGTCTGGGAGTTATGGGTTATACATATAAGTTGAGTTGTTTGGGCTAACTTTTGCATTTCCTTACCAATAGCAAATGCCACACTGCCGCTAACACCCGTATCAATCTCATCAAATATCATCGTGGATGCTGTCTGGCTTGTGCAAAGTGCTGACTTAAATGCCAACATAAACCGTGATAGCTCACCACCTGACGCAATTTTGTGAATTGGTGCAGGTGTCAGTCCGGGATTCATAGACGCAAAAAAGACGACCTTATCAATTCCATTTGCACTCGGCTCTGCGTTTTCAAACGATGTATAGAAAATAACCTTATCCATTTTCAGCGCGGCAAGCTTTTCCAACACAATTTGCTCCAAGTTTTTTGCTTTTGCTTTGCGTTGTTCTCGTAATTCATTTGCATATGTGAGATATTCATTACGTATAACTTCCAATTCGGAAGACAATTTTTGCAGAGTTTCATCAGACAGTTCAATCTTTTGCAATTTTTCTTGCGCCAGCACAAACTGGTTGCTTAACTCCATTGGTGTAGTTTGATACTTCCTCGCCACTTCATTAATACATGCAATACGCTCTTCAATGTCATTAAGCTCGCCCTCATCAAAATGGTTGCACTCTGCCAAGTCATTGAGAGTTTCTCCTGCAATTTGATAGTCGTTGTATAGCTTTTCCAGCAACTCATTGACGTTATCTATTTCCTTATTTAGCCCACCCTCTCCAATGTCTCCTTGTGCATGGATAAGGTCATTCTGGACTTTGTTTATTACTGAACCCAGCTTTGTCTCCCCAAACAGCCCATTTGCGCGAGAAATATATGTCGCCACCTTGCTTATGTCTGTCATTGTCTTCTTCTTGTTGACAAGCTCGTCATATTCCCCACTGACAAGATTGAGCGCCAGCACATCATCCACAAATGATTGAAGATATTCTGCATTCTCTTTTTGCCGTTCAATTTCTAAACGCGTTTTATCGTATTTTTCCTGCGCATTTTGCATTTGGATGTATAATGTCCTCATTTTTTGAAGGGAAGTGTCTAAATTGCCAAATTTATCAAGAATTTCAAGGTGCTTTTTGATACTGAATAGGTCTGTCTGTTCAAATTGGCTGTAAATCTCCACCAAATAGTGGGAAATCGCACCAACAAACTGAATGGTTGTCTGGATGTCATTTATGAAGATTTTGCTGCCGTTTTTGGTGATTATCTTCTTGATTATGATGGTCCTATCGCCCGCGGAGATAAAACCACCATTTGCAAGCGTTTCCAGCAGCTCTGGATTGTCTATATCAAACGTTGCAACAATCACCCCATGGTTGTCAGGATTGCGCAATATCGCCGTGCCAGCGCGCTCCCCGAGGATGATATTCAAACTATCCAGCAAGATTGACTTTCCTGCACCCGTTTGCCCAGTGATAACAGAAAAACCATCATCAAACCTGATGGTTGTTTTATCCATTAGCAAGATGTTTTCAATCCTTAATCCCGTTAACATGAATATTCACAACGAGTTTGGAAATGTTTTTTTATTTGCAAGGAGGGAGAAAGTAAAAGCAGGTTTATTTTAGTTTGATAAAGCCGTCGGCGATATACGAAATAGCCGCAGTATATTGTTCATAATTATGCTTATAGTTCTCCTGACTATCGCGTAAAAGGTTCTCACCAGCATATTTCTTACAAATCTCAGCATTTAATAGAACAAATGGAATACCCGCTGTATCCACAATGTCTTTAAGTTTACCGGTATAATTGCATGTTTCGTCAGTAATCATATAAAGGTGTGATGATGGATAAAGTCTAACAAATTCATTTTCTTCTACTGTATTGCCACGACCAGAACCCATAACAAAATCATTGATGCTTTCATTCACGCGTACTGCCCACCTCTTTGATTGCTCAGATATTACCTTATCACATTCCTGTTTGTTATGTTTCTTTGTCTCATTTACTACAATACCAAGAAACTTCTCTTTCATGTCTATACAATCACTATCAGTAGTACTTCTGCAATATCTGAATAATTTTTCCCAGTTTTCAATAATAGCTCCAATTTTCCCCATAGCCTGATATGAAAAAAAATCACACTTCAAAGGACATAAAAAATAATGAGAAATCAAAACAAAAAAGCCATTCAGCACACTACTTGCACTTGGGGAACAATCTACTAAAATAAAGTCATAGCATTCAGACAGTTTTTTTACCTTGTTAACCATCTCCGATACTTTGTCGCGCGCTTCTCGGGACAAATCATCCGTTCGTAAATACGCATACAATGTTCTTTCAAGGGCAAAATACTCCTCATCTGCCGTCATCAAATGAAAAACACATTTATCATCTACCGGATTATAATTCTCCAGCAATGTCCCTTGAAATTCTCTGTTAAATTTATCCTGATAACAAAACATCTTTTTCCGCTCTTTTGGTTTGCCGACAAAATCATAAAAACTCATGTATTTTTGTAAATATTTTTTCCATTTCCTGTCCCGTTCATCACTGTATTCTACAGTATCACTTAACCCAAACATGCTTGCAGTTAAGTTCATTTGTCCATCTGCGTCTATGAGAAGAACTTTCTTGCCTTTGTGAATGGCAAGTTCAGCACCCACATTATACGTCAACGTTGTCTTCCCAACACCGCTTTTATGATTGAAAAGTGATATGATTTTCTCAGCCATCTATTCTTTTTGAAAATGGGCATTTGTAACATGCAAGACATTTTTCTTGCAAATAAAAAACAATTATTTATCTTCAAAGCATTGGGGCATAGCCAAGCGGTAAGGCAACGGGTTTTGATCCCGTCATCCGGAGGTTCGAATCCTTCTGCCCCAGCGGTTCGTTTTAGTTCTTTTTTCGTGTCCGTAAAGAAGCATAAAAAAGTAGTTTTAGTAATATCATCTTTATCTTTTGTTGTTTGTTTTGGTATGGGTCTATTGTTTAGGGAATTTGGCAGAACGCCTTCAAAAGCGGAAGTCAGACAATTTGAGAAGTTGCCTTACTTCAAAGACGGCCGGTTTTTCAATCCATATAAATCCATAGAAGAATTCAAAATACCAAGTAAAGACGAAGACAATTCAGTTGACTGGACATACAAACAGTTATTTGAAATATTCTTTAACAGCTCAAAATACAAACCAAAACACAAAGTGGAAGTCATAAATTTGACAAGAGACAGTTTTGGTAAGGTGCCTGACTATTGGACTTCGTTCTATTGGTTGGGGCATGCAACGATAATAATGGAGCTGAACCAGAAGAGAATAATCGTTGACCCGGTGTTTGGAAATACAGCGCCAGTGCCATTTGTCATTAGGAGAATGTTTAAACCACCAATCAGGAGAAGTCAGTTGCCACATATTGATTATGTGCTGATAACCCACAACCACATGGATCACTTGGAACGGAAGACAATCAGAAAGTTGAGATATGCACACTTTGTGGTGCCACTGGGAGTTGGTGCTGCTCTGCGCGGATGGGGCGTCAGAAAAGACCACATTACCGAACTGGGCTGGGGAGATAAATTTGTAGCCGATGGTATCATCTTTAACGCCGAGCCAGCGATGCATTTCTCCCAGAGGAGCTTGTGGGATTTCAATAAAACCCTATGGAATTCGTATGTCATCAAGACAGTGTATAACAATCCAAAGCACAATCAGCAGATATTTGTAGCAGGCGATGGTGGCTTTGGTACACACATTGATGAGATTGCGCGGAAATACGGCAAATTTGATTTGGTTGCCATTGAGATAGATGCATGGAATATCCGTTGGCCGTATGTTCATATGTTCCCACGTGAAGTTGTTGAGGTTGCAAAGAGATTGCAAACCAGATACATCCTGCCAGTTCATTATGGGACTTATCCTCTTGGGGCACATAAATATGATATATCTATGAATATGCTTTTGGAAGAGGTTAAGAAACATAAGATGAGGGATAGATTATTAACTCCAAAGATGGGGGAGAAGGTGGTATTAAAGTAATATAGTAATTACCTTTAATAAACAAAATTTAAACTTGTCTATTTTTATTATTATGTTATATTGCTTTTATGGACTACAAAAAAATTAGTGAAACTGTCAAGACAGTACAATTGCCAGAACAAAAGTTTGATGTTGAAAAAGATGGAACGGTTTTTCACGTGACACAACAAGGTACAGCACAAGTTAAAGAAACGGTATATGAAAAATCAACAGAAGGATTTGGATTGGGATTATTAGGTTTGTTTCTTGTCATAGCCGCATTAATTGCTACACCACTTGTGTGCGCATTGGTTGCTGGTAGCTTAGCAATAGCTCTTCCTGTTGGAATAGGAGCTTTTTTGCTTGGATGTGTGTGTCTCGGTGTTGGTGCTCACAAATATAGTAAAAGTGTTAACAGTCCGAACATAGTCATAAAAAACCTAAGTCCAGGTAATACTTGTGAAAAAGACAGGAGCCAATATGTTAAACAAGAAAAAGAAACCAAAGAACCACTCTCGGGGCAACAACAAAACAAAACAAATAACGATGAAGCCAAAATATCCACTTACAATCAAAAACAACAAGACAAAAGCATCTCGTGAACCACAACTTAAACATTCAAACTATAACCTGGTGCTACCGCCACCCGCGGCCACGCCCTCGTGGTTTGTAAATCTACACTGCGCTACGGCCAAATGTGCTCTGCGCCGGCACAACTAACTCTCCATCAACCTTCTGACATCCTTGATGGCTTGCAGCTCACGTTGCAGAGCAAGACGCGTCTCTTCATCGCTATTGGTATCAAAGTCACCATAGTATGCTGTGAGCCAACGCTCAACGCTTTCTGTTTGCAGAGTATCTTTAATTGCCAAGATCTTTGTCTTGGCTTCAAGTTTGTCTGATAATAAACTTAGTGTCTTCTTATAACGCTTCAAGTCAAAAGCACATGAGTACATTCCAGACCTCTGTTTGACAAGCATATTGCGCCCCTCATACATTGCCAAGGTTTTGACTGCCATGTAGTCCAACTTCTCCAAGTGAAATATCCTTCCATATTCCTTGTCTGCAAACTTGTTGGCTATATGTATTTGCAAACCGCATGAATTTACAAGCTGGCCGAAATCCACAATGGTTGAGTTTGCGCGCTCAAAGTCAGCAATTTTGAATATGCAGAAAATCTTGTTTGCCGCCATGAACTCTAACATTCTATTGAGTTTTGTTTTAAAGAATGCATTTCCAAGCGCCAGGAATGGCTCTTCCATGATGATGATTGTTGGTTTGCCCGTCTTACTTGCGCGTTGAGTTATATTCGTCATCAAATTATTCATAACAGAAGCCAAAATCAATGACTTACTTGCAACGGTTTCGTCAATGTGTATTGCCATCAAGCCATTATTCTTCTCAAAGATGTTGTCCCTGTTATCAAACAGATGGTAATACTTACCAATAGAGTGCCAGACATTCAGTTCCTGCCCGATTGAATATTTATCCAAGATGTTTCTCACATCGTGTAACGCAATGTGTGGATTTTGTTCGTACAGTTCAATGATTTGGTCTATTGCATCATGGAGCTCAGTTGTCATTTCTGGTGTTACCAGCACATTGTTCGCTGATAACAATAAAGACAAACTGTCAAAGAGATAACTCTCCTTCTGTGATTTATACTCTCCAAATATATCCAAATCTAGCAGGTTCATCAATGCAGTGTGGTTTTGTTTATCCATTGACACCCTAAACCATTGGCCTTCCATGGCTTCAATAAAGGCACGCGAACGACAGTTAAATTCAATGATATACAAATTGGCGTCAATTTCTGCCAGATAGGACGCGGCCATGAAGTTTGAAAAAACAGTTTTACCACTTCCTTCGCGTCCGCCAATAATCGTATTTGGCCTCTGTTTATCAAATCCAATTGGCACAGGATTTCCCTTCAACGTCCCAATATTAAACAGCACCAAGTCATTAAGATAAACAGTTGCATCGCAGTCCTGCGGATGATATGAATAACAAAAACAACCAATCTCCTTGGCATCATGAACTGTAAGACGTTGTGTAAATGTGAAATTTGCCGGCATTACGGAATAGTAGCAACGTTCTGCACTTATATCTTCTCTTGCCATGACAATCCCATGCTTGGAGAAAAGATCAATTGCTTCCGCAACAAATGACTGCAACTCATTATAACTATTCCCAAAAATCAGAACAGATATTGATGACTTACAATATTTTGCATTAGCATTATCGTCCAAAAATGACAGCCCAACTTTCTCTTGAAATATTTTATCGTCCTTCTTCTTTAAAAACTCTTTTTGTTCACTAAATTGTTCCGCTGCACGCTTTTGGTCTATGTAAGTTACATATTCTGTAATCACCATTTCTGCTCTGGTATTATTGACTATATCCGACACATTTGGCATTGTAATTCTTGGCACTTCCTTAAATGAGAATGTCATTCCCATTTTCATCTTATTGGTAAGCTCACTCTTCATTGCAATGATACCATTCTGGAACATATAGCGCCCAGTATTCACACAATGTGTAACGTCTATTGGTCGAACGACTTGTTCCTTGTCCTCAAAGTTGATTAAGAAATACAACTTTTCAATCAGTTCAGAATATTCACATCCATCGCCACGTCTGACACCTAATATTTTTGGCCTGTATTGTGCCAACATGCTGACTATCTTCTCCGTTGTCTTGCGGACGTCTACGATAATTTTCTGCACAAATCTGTCATGTGTATGATCCAAAAATGTGGCAAAGAAGTAGTCCTTGATTTTTTTTGGTTGTAGTTTGAAAGTTGTCCCTTGCTTGATGACGGTAATGTAAATGTATGTAGAATAATTATTTAGAGAATTCTCATTCATTTCTGCTGTTTGGCCAATTTTCTTCAAGAACAATTTGTTATTATTACCATTTTTTCTTGTAATATTTGTCTTTCTCTTCTTAACTGTCTGTATCCAGAACGCTGTGTTTAAGTCCCCAGAGTTGTAGTCAATTGCCTTTCTGATATGCTCACGCAGCCCTCCCTCTTGGTTATCCTTAAAGTCATCCAGCAGAATTTCAATCATCTGGAAGACCTCACCGTTTTTTGTTAGCATTACGTCATCTGCCACCAGACATGCATAAGGAAATACTCCGTCTTTGAGCTTTTTGAAGTTTAGCTCATCTTGCTTTTTCTTTATTGCTGCCTTCGCATTTTTGAATTTGCTGTTTATATTGCCAAGCATGTGTAAATAGCTTTAACAAGAAATCAGCAATTTTTGTTAATTGTCAAGTGGTTTGTTCGTTATGCCGCCAGTAATATGTTTTTTCCATAATAGTATGACATTTTTTTAATTAAAAACTCTACTCATTGAACAATTGATTTTTATTTATATTTGAATATAATTGTACCAATGGGTAGTGCAGTTAGTGATACAGGAAGTGATGCAGGAAATAGTGCAGGAAAGAAGCTGGGAATAATTGGACTTGCATTGACTGGTGTGGGTTTAGTTATCGGTTTGATTGTGTGGCTTGCAAGGAGGAACAAGAAGAAACAAACAAAACTGCAGTTGGAAAAGGAAAAACAAATGGTAGAAAATAGCAAAGGTAGCGTAGGATTATCTGTAATAAACAAGGAAGAGCAAAGACAGATGAACGAACAGTATAATGGTTATAAACAAGAACAAGTTAATGAAAATCGCCCTCAAAATAGCTTGGATAGTGTGAATAAATATCAGGGAAGATGTTTTTAATATTTTACATTCTTGCCTATATGTTTTTCGTGGTTATATTTATAAACAAAAACTTGCAAAACAATAAAGGATAAAATAAATTTTTGTAAAGCTATGTTATACAAAGAGTGAGTTGGGCTGTGCTATTTATTTACACATTATTAAACCAACTCCTTCAAATTAGCAAACACGCCATTATAGAATATATGCTCACTTTCCGCCAACGTCTTTGGAAACTGTGGAATAAAATCATGTGCATCATCAAAGCTATTACCAAATACAGGTTCAGGACATTCCAGCTCATTGGCTATTCCGTGTTGCATAGCAGAAAAAATAGCAAACATATCAAGATATGGATCACTCAAACTTGACGCAACGCGGTGCTCTATACGACAGTTATACGGATCTTCCGTTGGCTTGATGGGAATACGCAGCGCGCATGTCCTATTATTGAACCCCCAGCAGCAGCCAGTCGGATAATGAATATACTTCTGCCCATCTTTTGGATACAAATATCTGTCATAGCAATTCTGCGTTGGTGCAAAAATGCGCATGGCAGGCAGCATCCACTCTAACATCCCTGCAATGCTCCAATACAGTGGCATATAATGATACTCATCGTCATCGCGCGGATTGTCCTTACTAAACAAATTTTCACCCTTATAATACAACGAAATATGAAAATGAATTGAACTACCCGGCTGATCAGCAAATGGCTTCGCACGAAAATCTGCATCTGCAACATCTAATATCACATTACGGAAATCATCTATATTCTCCGCAAGTTCAACTGAATTTTCTGTTGGAAAAAACTGCACCTCAAACTGAT
This sequence comes from uncultured Rickettsiales bacterium, assembly GCA_946544555.1. Lineage (GTDB taxonomy): Bacteria > Pseudomonadota > Alphaproteobacteria > Rickettsiales > Deianiraeaceae > UBA4311. The sequence goes on along the minus strand of CAMNMI010000001.1, from coordinate 10,123 downwards.
TTACGCCATCCTCTTCCTCAAAGCTCTCCAACTGCAAACCATTATATTTATATTTAAACAAAAAACTTTTAATATCCTTTATCTTCAAGCTGTCAATAGAAAATTGCTCCTCGCCGTGCATGATATAAAATTCCAGCTCGGCTGCCACGCGCAAGGACAAGTCATCCATGCTAACATCCAAATGTTGCGCCAATGTCCGCAACAAACCATCTGTCTGCCTTGTCAATAAATCACGCTTTGCATTTTCAACAACCAACATAAAACAACTCTATAACAACTCTTTACAACCTGCTACTGTCCGCTACTGACAACAACCATTGCCGCACGTAATAATCTTCCATTTAGCTCATATCCTGGCCGAATGACCTGCACTATTGCACCAATTTCCAATTCGCTTGGCACCCTTGATATTGCTTCATGCTTGTTATGGTCAAATCTCTCTCCAACCTGCGGCGCAATCTGAACCATGCCAATGCGCTCAAACATCGTATCAAATTCACCTATTGTCATCTTCACTCCGTCATAAAGCACCTTGTCTGCTTCCGGGTTGGCATGCTCTATCGCCGTGAACAGCACATCATAAATCTTCACCGCATCCTTCGCAAACTTACTTATTGCAAACTTGTTCGCATCATCCAACTCGCGCTCAAACCTTTTCTTGGCATTATCATATTCCGCAACCACATACATCAGCTTGCGCTCTAACTCCGAATTCTGCTGCTGCAATTCCTGAATTTTTCCCTGCGCTGCCGTCAACTCTTCATTTTCACTGCCATCTTCTCCCTCTCCCTGAACTTCATCGGCAGTTTCCATATCAATCTCCTCTTCATTTACGCCTGCATCTTTCAATTCATTTTCACCAGCAACTTTTTCACCAGTTGCTCCATGCTGAACTTGTTCCTGCTTTTCCATGCTTTCGTCGCCAACACTTGGCATCTTCCTCTCAATACTCATATCAACAATAATAAATAATTCATTTTTCTAACTTTCAAGTGCACCACATAACCAACTTCTTATCACCCTCTGTTAATGTTCCACATGGAACATTAACATGTCGGAAAAAATCCATCTTTCATCACGGTGCAAATGTTCCACGTGGAACATCAGAAGCGCGCGATGTAATAACACTTTTTTGAGTTATAATCTACTGACTTGATGACTGACTGGGATGCATCGGTGTGGAAAGTGATAGTGCAGTCATTTTGTTTTGTTGCAAAGTTATAGATATATTCGTATATAATGCGAGCACCAATTATTTGATCTTCGGAGTTAACAACGACTTTGTAGTCAGCTGGATCACCGAGATCTTTATAGAGTTCGTTTGGTGATTTCCCGACATATGAACCGATGGCATCCTCAAAGTTAGAAGAAGATTGACGCTGCTGCTTGATGTTTTCTGGACGACTGTCGGAATGTATCCAATCAGAGATGGCTGTGTATGGACGTGAATTTTGGATATAAGAACATGATGGCAAGACCACCAAGGACGTTGCAACCAATAAACAAGTTGAGACTTTTCCAAATATCATAATCCGAAACACTGATCATCTATTTTCAATCTGCTGGTATTAAGACAATATCCACTGTAATCCCAGTCAATAATTTCAAGCGTGCCTTTTTTATATTTTAGGATAACTTCACATTCACTATTAAGACGCTTGAAGTTGTATATCATGTAAGTTCCGCTCTCTTCTCCTGGAAGGTCTGCTCTGTTCATGTATCTTGTTGGATGCCCGCAACGGCGGATAACATACTGCATTGGTTTTCCCACAAAACTTTCAAGACGATCTTCAAATGTTTCAGCTGCCTCTTCCATTGTATAGGAGCAACTTGTCAGAAACAAAGCACAAAATGTGAGATATGATAGTTTTTTTGCAGCGCCAAACAGCATATTATAAGACCTAAAAACAACATGCATGAAGTTTATAATATTCAAGCTTTTTTTGCATATAGATATTCTGTTAATAAAATATTATATTTTTATTATGGTGATATGGAGTGTAGTTGGAAGATGCACGACAATTGGGGTATGAGTTGGGTGGCAGATGAAACAATAAATGCTTAATATAAAAAATTAACAAGGTTTGCTAAAATCCAAATCTTTAACTTTATTTAAGTATTCTTTCAAATGAATATAATCTTCTTCTAAATTAGTATTCATACCTATATTTTCTAATATTTCCTCGTATTTTTTCAATGGATGCAGCTTGTCTTGGATATATTCCCTGCACTTATCCCCATGCGTTATTCTATCCATCATGGCTTCGTCTGTTAGTTTTTTAATTTTCTCTATTTTTGCGTCTATGCTGGCAAGATTTTTTGCTGCCTTCTTATCACAGTCAGTTGCATGTTTGAAAACAATATTTTGTATGAAGGAATGTATTGACTTCATTGTAGACATTTCTTGTTCTAAGTGTAGGACATTCAACTGCCAGTCAATAGGTACAATGCTATTATCTATTTGTATATGCTTGCTTTCTATGGTAAATGCTGAGCTCATTTGCAAGTGCTGAAAGTTTTTTTTATTACACTCTGTTTGTTGCAATAAAAACTGCATAACACATTGCAAGATTGCCAAGTCTCTTTGTTGTCTTTGGGTTATGAAGTTCAAAAAGTGCTTGTCAAACATTTTAACATAACGGTCAATGATAATACTGTTTTCTTTGCCACCAAGCCCCTGCTTCATGAAATCAAACCTGATTGTGCCCTGAGCTTCTGTTCTAAAATCTTTGTTTTTGGGCTGGGAAGCTATTGACATTTTAGAACTGCAATTTAAACAATATGTGCTATTCTAAATAAACTTATTAAAATGCAACAAAAATTTTTTGATGATTTTATTGACTTCTGCGACAGGTTTGAATTATACGACATTACGCGCTCTCAACGCTTTGCGGAAGCTATGACACATTCGTCTGTTTCTAAGAAAAAAAATTATGAGCGACTGGAATTTTTTGGTGATACTATCCTCAATTTTTGCATTTCTCGCATGCTGTTTGAGAATTTTCCTCATGATACAGAAGGTGAATTGAGTGAGAAGAAGTCCTTGCTGATTTCTCGCAATGTCTGTGCAAAAGTGGCGAAGGACATACATATTGATAAGTTTGTCAAGACACATCCGCAAACACCACAGCTGGTTAGTCATTGTCTTGCAGACATCATGGAGAGTTTTGTTTGCATAATCTACCTTGAATTTGGCATTGATAAGGCCTACGAGGTTATTTCCTTCCTATTTGAACCGTATCTTGCCTCTGCTCGCCAATATAAGGATGCTAAAATGGAGCTCCAAGAATATACCCAGAAGAAATATGGTTGCTTGCCAAAATATACTCTGATTGACAAAACAGGATCAGAAAACGCTCCAACTTTTCTCGTCCAAGTGCAGGTAGGTAAATACATGGCGGAAGGCTGTGGGGCGCGTAAAAAACTGGCTGAAGAAGACGCCGCGGAGAAGTTATTGAAGGAAGTATCAGAGAAGTGAATGGTCTAATTATATTTCTCTCTGTTTTGCAAGATCACGCTTTACTTCAATCTTGACATTTATTATTCTACTCTAAAATCATATTGTGCGGTTTAAAAAATCATTCACCTTGATTGAAATTTCTGTCGTTTTGGCGGTGCTCGGCGCGCTGATTTCGCTCAGCATCAAAGCATCATCAGGGCTGTATGGCAAATACAAATATAAAGCAAACCAGAAGAAAATTGAGGTTATCCAACAGGCCTTGCAGACATATTTCACCATGCACAAACGGCTGCCAGCGCCAGCATCTTATCTCCTCCACAACCAAGACACAAAGCTGTTTGGAAGTGAGTGTGATGTGATGGGAAACAACAATGCGCGCGACTGGACAATTTATAAAACTGCAAACCAGCAACGCGGAAATGGTTATCATGAAAATATTGGCACAAATTATCGTTTAGGTATTTGTGAAGGCAACTTGTATGATACAATCAGATATGGTATCGTCCCATTCAAAGAGCTCGGCCTTTCACAAGACGATGCAACCGATATGTACGGAAATTTCTTTGAATATTACACAATTTCACATCTGGTTGACCCGGTAGACACTCACACTTATCATGGTGCACCAGAGACGTTTACAAAAAAAGGTTATACAACCGTATATTATAATACAACCGAAAATGCTACCAATCCTCAACATGCTTGCGGAAATAATAATGGCACGACATATGGTTCATCCAGCGACAGCGACTATCCATGCGGTTCCGAAAAAATGAAGGAAGGACAAGCATTGTCAATGATTGAGTATTATTATTATAACTACACAAATGCAACAGACACAAACAACGGAAGAAAGACATGGAAAGTTCCACCTTATGGAATTCGTATCAAGGATGTAGAGACAACAGCAAAAAATGCGGCCAACACCAAGTTTTTGGATCAAAATGGCACCGTTGCATATGCGATTGTCAGTCATGGTGAGGACGGTGAAAAAACATGCGCACTGAAACCAAATTCAACACGTAGCGGCAAGCCCCAGAAGATAACAAAATTGACCGCAACAAACGCCGATGCGAGGACAAAATTTTCAGCACAAAACTGCTTGAATGTCGGCACAAACAACACATTTGGCATTAAAGGCAGAGCAATGTTTAACCAAACCGCAGCAGCAAATCACTCGCCGTTCATCTTCTATAAAGGTGAAAAAACGAAATTCTTTGACGACCAAATTGGCTATGAAACGCTTGGCGGATTGCTCTACAAAGCAGGGCTGGAAATGAGATAATATGAATAAAAAGAAGATGATGTCGCATTTGAAATATTTCCTCCTGAATAGGAATGGTGGTGGAAATGTTAAATATAACCTGCTGGCATTTTTACTGCTTGGGACAATGATTTTCATTCCTGACGCAGTGCTGGTTGCAAGAAAAATCATTGGTATAAACGTCAATTTGCCAATAGTGGCAATTGGTGTTCTGTGCTGTTTTTTACTGACCTTTGCAACTCTACCAATTATCTTGTTTGTTGCAATATTTTACTTTATTGCAATCTTTGGGAACTGCGTTTATATCTCTTTTTCAGGCGTGCCAGTCAATCCAGATGACATCATTAACTGCTTCCGCGAGAGTGGCGACATCCTTGAAAGTTTGAGCATGACAGCATGGTTCATGCCATTTGTGGTTGTGCCGTTTGCGCTGTTTTTGTTTGTCACAATCAAATACAGAAAGCGCATGATGAGGTTCTTCGTCTGCGATATAGCTATTATTTTCGCCTTCTGCTGGATGATGTGGTATGGCTACAACATGGATATGATTAGGGCTATGCCAAAGCCAACCCGTACATCATTTCACAATGTTTCAAGGGTTTTTCCATACACAATTACTCATCTGTGGCGCAAGGAGGACGCAATTAAATACCCAGATGAAAACTCCGGCGTGCAAATCAAGCTGGTGAATAAGAACTCTCCGCGACTGATTGTCGTCATCTGGGGAGAGAGCACAAATTGGCCTGACATGAGCTTTTTGAATAAGAATTTACTAAAACAAGGTCGCGATACAACACCTAAAATCCGCAAAATGGTGGCAAATAACCCGCAAAACTTCATCGCAATAAGAGGTTTCAGCGGCGGGGTTGGAACACTTGCATCGACGCCAATTTTCTTCAACTTACTGCATCATCCGCACAATCTCAGCAAAACGCTCCAAAAACAGCAACAAAATCTCTTCAAAATGGCAAAAGAAAATGGCTACAAAACACACTGGATAAGCTCGCAGGAGAACAACAATGTTGAATACGGCGGAATTGTTGCGGACAACGTTGTCACTTCCATGGGAATTCACGCTTTAAAAATTAAAAAAGAAGGTGATTGGTTTCTACTGGATTTATTCAAAAACCTTGATTTGTCGCAAGGAAAACACTTTGTTGTGATACAATTCAAAACGCCACACCTACCTTACAGCTGGAATTATCGCGGTCATCCAGAATTTGTAAAGTTCAAGGACTTGACTGACAAGATTTCAAAAACGCGCGCAGAATATCACAATGCGATTTTAATGACTGATGAACTGATTTCAAAAACCATTGAATACTCTAAACAAAATGGCGCGGAATATATTTTGTACACCGCTGACCATGGCGACTTGATTGGATCAGACGGCGAGGCACATCATGCATATAGTTTGTTTGGACATTCAGCATTGACAACGGATGTATCAAATGTTCCTGGACTTGTCTATGTAAAAAAAGCAGACAAAAAACTGTTTGATAAATTGAAAAAAATGAGCTTTATCACTCACTACGAAATGGCTAATTTAGTGGCTAATTGGCTTGGCTACGAAGTGATAAACCCAAACTACAATGGCAAAGATTTTTACCTTTATGGTCCCCGCATTGAAGCTGATTACCAAATGCTTTGTCTGCGCCGCGATGGAAAAGGCGGATGGACGGAAACATTTAAGGGAACCGCTCAGGAGTTAGCAGAAAAACGGAATATTGGTTAATTATTTCCTCTTGCGTTCTTCGTAGCTACTCAAACGGTGAAGGATTTCAATACCGGGAAGGATTTTTCCTTGCAAATACTCAAAAAATGCGTTCCCAGAGGTGGAAACATACGAAAATTTGTCAATCAAATTATGTTTTTTGATAAACTTGACAGTGTCATTTCCGCCAACAACGGAGTGAATTTTTTTTATTCTTGCACAACTGCGCGCGGCAATATATTTTGCAATGTCAAGCGTACCGACATCAACGCGCTCGTAGACACCCATAGAGCCATGCCACAAAACGTTGGCTTTCGTATTCAAAATGTCCTTGACGAGGTTAATAAATACTGGTCCAACATCAATAATTATGTCATCGCTTACGATTTTGTCGGCTGACTTGATTTCAACATTAGGGTTCAATACAATGTTTTTTGACACTACAAAATCATGTGGAAAAATGATGTTGCAACCGCTTTTTTTGGCCTTTTCGTGCATTTCAAAAACAAAGTCAGTAAATCCTTCTTCAATGATGGACTTGCCAATTTTATATCCATTGGCCTTTAAAAATACATTTGCAATTGTTCCTCCGAGCACCAAATACTGGACTTTGTCAACCAGATTTCTAATCAAATCAACGTGCTTTGAAAATCGGTTCCCACCAATGATTGCAATAATCGGCATTTTATCTTCATTGTTGATAATGCAGTTCAGATTTTCCACTTCTTTTGCCAATCTAATTCCAGCGGTCGCCCGCACAAACAGAGGCACGCCCAATATTGACGCAAACGGCAAATGACTGCTCTCAAATGTGTCGTTGACATAAACATTTATGCCATCGGACAGCTTCTGTGCGAAGTTCAAATCGCATGCAAATTCTTCGCGATGAAAGGCCAAATTTTCAAGCACAATAATCTCTCCATAAGACGCACGGAAAATCACTTTTTTTGCCTGCTCGCCAACACATTCCTCTGAAAAATGCACCTTGCATCTCATTCTTCGTTCAAGATAATCTGCTATAATTTTTGTTGAGAATTTCTCATCAACATTGCCGTTTGGAGTGCCTAAATGAGTAGCCAAAACCACTCTTGCGCCATTCTTGACGAGATAGTTTATCATTGGCATTTCTCTGACAATTTTGGTGTCGTCCGTGATAACTCCGTTCTCAACTGGAACGTTCAAATCGCACCGTAAAAATATGGTTTTGCTTGTGATAACAATGTCGTTAACAACATCAAAATTCACCATTCAAACAGCAACTTTTGATAGAAATCACTTTTTTATTGTCAATAAATTAAAAAATGGTAAAATATCCTGTATTTTAGTATTCAAACATGCCTGACACAATGACATTTGGCGGAAATACTTATACAAACAACGAGGCCGGCTACAACCAATTTGTGTCAGACATCAACGCTGGAAAGCTTCATGTTGAAGATTTTGCTGGCAACTTTTTTAGCAGCGAAAACAAACTGGATGATTACTTGTTGGATAATTTCAAAGACAAAAATCTTTCAATTGTTACATATGCCAACGAAGATGGAACCCATTCAATGAGAATTGTTGATCCAAACAATTCCGCAGAAGTTGATGCATTGAAGAACATCAAAATTCCAGATACAAATGGCAATGGTGCGGCAGATATACAACAATATTCACATGGAACATGGGAAGAAGAAGATGCACTGAAAAAAATGTTTGACGGCCAAGCTTATAAAAGCGATGAGGCAGTCATTATTCACAGCAACTCTCCGCAAGGTGGAGGAGATATAATTGCAGGAACCAACGAGGCAGCCGCAAGAGGTGCTAAATCAGCAGAAATAACAAATAGTATAATTGGTGGACAAAATGGAAATGTCAATCTAAATAGCCAAGGTTATAGCTTAGGAAATTGGCACAATTTGAATAACATGAAAAATATTGACTTCTCTCAGTTGGGGCCTGATGGGAAGATTAATATTTGCATGGATTCACTTCCTTCGTTTGGACCATTCACAACATCCATTGACGACCACGTGGCTGCTTTTAAAGAGCTTTGCAAAGATCCTGAATTTGTCAAGCACCTTGGCAATATTGATTTCCAGCTTGATAATGGAACCGGCAGTGATAATAAATTTCATCCACCAAAAGCAACAGCAGAATTCTGGGACAAATGCATGGAAGACCCAGAGCTAAAAAAGATATTGGAAGAACATACAACACAGGAGACAAAAGATAAAATTGCAGGCATTGACAGAAACGAAAAGTCATACTGGGACAAATTGCAGATGGGTATTATTATTGCAGTCGCAGTAATTGCAGTCATTACAATTGTTGCTGTTTGTGTGCATCTTTACAGAAAACACAAGAAAAAAGAGGCACAAAAAAAGGCAGAACAATTATTAAACCAAGGTCAGAGAAATTCACCTATGCCAGCTCAGCCAGTAATGTGTTATCCAGTCATAATGCCATCAAATTATCAGTCATATTATAATTTACAAAGTTGTGCCCCACAGCAAACAATGAACCAAGAAAACCAAGCACAAAATTTCCAAAAATATTACCAACAATATCAACAGCAATACCAATATATGATGAATAACAACCAACAATCCAACTATAACCTGCAAAATGTCGGCCAAGTTTGCGGCAAACCTTTCTGACATCTTGGCAATTCATGTTTTATTCTGTTGCGTAAAATCTCATCCTTTAGCACAAAAATATCTTGCACTTTTGACTTCAAATTATCATCAAAGTTTGCTTGAAAAACGCATCCAACCTCGCTTGTCGTATGGATTATTTGTCCATTCCCATAAATTGCAAAGTGATACAGTGCATTATAGTCCTTCATACGAAAAACAAGGCCATTCTTCAATTCATTTTCTTCGTATTTGTTGAAATATTTAAGCATCATATGATTAACATATTGCTCGCAAATTCTACTCAAATTGTGGCCATACCTACATTGTTCAAATAACGCTAAATCTTCATCGGTTATTGCATTTTTTTCATGCAAAATGCCAACAATCAAACCAATACAATCACAGCCGTCCTTTGTATGTCCATGCCACCTGAACGGTACACCAAGCCACTTCTTCGCAGCGGAATATAAATCTAAATATTGAGACATGGTAGGATTTGTGGGTAGGAATGTTGAGGATGGAAGAAAGAATTTGCAATTTGTATTATTTTTGTATAATTCTTTGGTTTTAAGTTATTTTTCTACCAACCTCACGCAAACAACCTTTGGCATAGAAGTGAGCTTCAAGTTTTCAATCAACATCGGGCAAATGTGCGGACAAAATGGCTCCAATGCATCAACAACACGGATAATTCTTGGCACAAAACTTGACAAAATATCAAACGCACGCTGTTTGTCCTCGTCCGAACCTTTGACTAAAACCCATGGCTCGGCACTGTCAAACTCCTGATTTAGTTTTGTGGCCTCAGCAAAAATCTTCTGCAAGATACCAGTGAAATCAATTTTGTCAATCTCATCTTCAAAATCCATTTTTTCAAACTGCTTACTTATTTTTCCACATTTATCTGCAAAATTCTTTACAAGCATGCTGCAAACGCGCTGCACCAAGTTCCCGAGGTTATTGACAAGATTGGCATTCACCATTTCAACCAGCCGTGCACGCGAGTAATCTGCATCGTTACCAAACGTAGTTGAAGCAATCAAAAAGTATCTAAAATAGTCAAT